>CAMNBY010000232.1 GCA_946533615.1 uncultured Clostridia bacterium | reverse complement strand
CCCCTGCCGCGACAGGGCTGCGGCCTTTGCGGCAAACGGCCTGACCGACCCGCTGATAACACTTACAGATCACAAAGGAGGATCGACATGACAGGAAGAACCGACGCCGAAACAGACGGCATCACGCTGCTTGGAAAGTCAGGCACCGCTTACAGCACGGATTATTGTCCCGAGGTGCTCGAGACCTTTCCGAACAAGCACGCCGACAGGGATTATTTTGTAAAATTCAACTGCCCCGAGTTCACCTCACTCTGCCCGATCACGGGACAGCCCGATTTTGCAACTATCTATATCTCATACGTTCCCGACGAGCGCATGGTGGAAAGCAAATCGCTGAAGCTTTATCTCTTCTCGTTCCGCGACCACGGCGACTTTCACGAGGACTGCGTGAACATAATAATGAACGACCTGATAAAGCTCATGGAGCCCAGATACATCGAGGTCTGGGGGAAGTTCCTGCCACGCGGCGGCATCTCGATCGACCCCTACTGCAACTACGGCAGACCCGGGACAAAGTGGGAGCAGGTCGCCTGGGAGCGCCTCACCCAGCACGATCTTTATCCCGAGAGGGTGAATAACAGGTAAAGGCTGCCCCGAGCACCCTGCACAAATCCGCACACCGTTTTTTGTGATTCCTTCCAAGGTTTTTGTTATTATATTGAAATTATTTTGCTGCGATTGACTTCTATTGTAAAATATGCTATTATATAACAGTAATAAACCACACAGGAGGTAATACTATGACTATAACAAATTCTGTTAAACGCTTTGCAGCGGCGGCTCTGGCTGTCATTATGGTGGCAGGTGCGGCGCCTGCGGCTCTCGGCGGCGGCGTGAAGCTGTTTGATACGGCGATAGTGGCGAGCGCGGACAGCAGTACAATAACTGTTGTATCGACCGCCGATGAACTGTCTGCCGCTTTGAATGACAGCTCCGTTTCGTTTATTCGGTTCGCCGATGATATTGCCATTGACTATATCATATATTTCAACAGAGATCTGACAATAGACCTTAACGGTTTTACCTTGTCCTATTCACAATCGCAGTGGATAGAGTTCCCTGGTGACTGTAAAGTAACGATTCAGAACGGTACGATAAGCAACGCAAAGGGTAGAGGCTATTTTTACGGTGGTGCTAACGTTAATCTGACATTGAAGGATCTTAATCTGTATTCAACGTCAAGTGGTGTTTATATTTATAATAGAGCAAGCAGTGTCACAGTGGATAATGTATATTATAATTCAGTGAATGGCTATTCTTTTGTATGGCAGGATAACATGGCCACGGTAAACGGCACTACGAGGGATACACCTGTCACGACCTTTACCAGAACAGTGGTCAAAGCTCAGCTTGACAAGACTGAAATGGAGCTGACCTATGGCGAGAGCGATACTGTATCGGTAACTTTGATCCCAACTGATGCCGAGAACAAGCGTCTTACTGTTCTGGTCGGTGACACCGATATTGCTGATTATGAGTTTGATCAGAACGATCCCAATGGGATTATTGTAACAGGCAAGAAGGTCGGGACAACGACTATAACATTTACCGGTGACAACTGGACAGATACGACCGATGATGACGTATCTGCCGTACTGACCGTGACCGTAAACAAGGCTGACAGCACCGTTACCACAGCCCCCACAGCCAACGAGCTGACCTACAACGGCAACGGACAGGATCTTGTGACCGCAGGCAAGGCTGAGGGCGGCACGCTGGTATATGCTCTCGGCGAGAGCGCAGACACCGCACCCGAGGCCGACGCATTCTTCGAGAATATCCCGGGCGGCACCGACCCCGGCACATACTACGTCTGGTACAAGGTCATCGGCGACGCGAACCACAACGACACCAAGCCTGTCTGCGTTGAAGTATCTATCGCGGATAAAAAGATCGACATCTCCGAAGGCACCGTGACCGTTGACACCGAGAAGAAGACCGTTACCGTAAAGGCCGACGGCGAGACAGTTCCCGAGAGCGAGTACCATGTTATCTACTTCACCTACGAAGAGATCGAGGGCGGCGAGTCCCTTACAAGAGTCGGCACTGATTTCCCGACCGAGCCCGGCACCTACATCGCAGGCATTGTTGCAAACGAGGACAGCACGCTCTACATCGGCGAGAACAGGAGCGAACCCTTCACGATAAAAGCCCCCGAGGAATCAAGTGAGGACGAATCCACACCGGAGGAGAGCAAGCCCGAAAGCACCCCCGAGGAGTCCAAGCCCGACAGCACCCCGGCACCTGCTCCCGTAGACCAGAATCAGGGCACCAACCCTGCAACGGGAGCCGCCGCAGGCATGGGTCTTGCAGCACTTGCCGCCGCAGCAGCAGTCGTTATAAAGAAGAAAAACAAGTAAACAAAGCTTGAAGATCAGGCCGTCCGCAAGGGCGGCTTGTTTTTTTGCCCGGCTTTGTTATTTTCCAAACAATTATTGACAACCTCGGAATTATGTGATATTATATAATTGGTTTAATATCTATAATCATTTGGAAGGAGAATGGTAAAATGGCAATGAGAATTTTCAAACGTGCGGCTGCCGGCGCTTCCGCGGCGGCTGTAGCACTTAGCCTTATCATACCCGTTGGCGCTTCCGCAGAGGAAGAAAACACCGTCACCCTGCACTACGACGGCTTTGCCGACGGCTCGCTGTCGCTTGAGATCGACGACGGCCAGAGCCTTAGCAACACTGTCACCGGCACCTCATATAACAACAGCAAAGCTATCCTTTATCCTGCCCCGAAGAACGGCAAGGCGATCATCGGCTGGAAGGAGAAGGACAGCAGCGATGCCTTTAACATCTACGGCGCTGTTACAAAGAGCCTTGACCTTTACCCCATACTGGCAGATACCGTTGAAGCGGACACTATCGCCGTGACCGCCGATACGGTCGCTCTCCCGACGGTCGGCGCAGACGTTCCCGAAAGCGTTAAGGACAGTATCACCGTTCCCGACGGCTTCACCGTGGTTGACGCCTACTACGAGACCGATGACTCCGCCTTTGCGGACAACAGCGTTTATTATCTCCGCGTCGAGGTAATGCCCTCGGACGGAAAGGCCTTTGATTACACCTACAACATTCAGGACAAGGCGGTGTTCTCTGTCGGCGGAGCCACCCTGAACGGCGAAAAGGCCGCCACCTCCTGGGACACAGCCGTTGACGGAAAGGAAAGCGTGACGATCACACTTCCGATCACGCTCGGCGACCCCGAGACCGTAAAGCTCACCCTGCACTACAACGGCCACGGCGGTGTCGAGGACAAGACGCTCGACGTTGTAAAGGGCGATCCGCAGTCGGCAGCAATGCAGCTCGATCAGGCCGCAGGCGAGCTTTCTCCCTCGGATGACGACTACGCCTTTGTCGGCTGGTTCAATGATGCCGCACTCACCGACCTGGAGAGCTACAGCTCTTATTATCTGACCGTCAGCAAGGATACCGACCTTTACGCCAAGTGGGCAAAGGTCATCACGGAGCTCGAGCTCACGGTGGAAACGCCCCTCTGCGGAGAGGTCGTTGAGCCCGCAGACGGCAAGGAGCTTCCCGAGACCATAGATTATCTGACCGCAGGCACCGCTGATGTCAATGATCTTGAGGACGGGAACGGCGAACACATAACCGTCACCAACGAGCCGCAGGTAACGGCCAATATCGAGGGCGTTGATGTTTCAGGCACCTGGATCACCACCGAGACCCCGATACAGCAGGTAGAAGCCGGCACCCATGTGGAGCTGTTCCTCGGAACGATCTACGGCGAGAACGACTACACCTTCGTGCTCAACGTTGAGACCGACGAAGAGGGCGAGGCGCCCTACTTTGCAAAGGATCTTAAAGTCACGATCAACGGCGAGCCCGTCGGCAGAGGCGCCGCAGCAGAGGCGGCGGCAGGCCTTGACTTTCTTGCAAGACCCTCCACAAAGGCCGGGATAGTTTCAAATGCCAATATGCTCAAAAGGGGCGGCAACAGCTTCACCGTGATAGGCATGATAACCGCCGACCACGTCTGGGACGACGGCGTTATCACAACTCCCGCAGGCTGTGAAGAGGAAGGCGTAAGGACCTACACCTGCCGCAGCAAGGACGCTTCCTACACCGACGAGATCGACGCCTACGGCCACAAGTGGCTGGACTGGGAGGTAGTAAAGCCTGCCACCGCCACCGAGGACGGCCTTGAGATGCGCAGATGCTCCAACGACGGCGAGCACACCGAGACAAGGATCATACCTGCAACGGGAGAGACCGTAACACCCCCAGAGAGCAGCGGCGAGACCCCTGCTCCCACCGACAGCACTGCACCCTCGGGCGGAAATGCCGCGCCCTCCGGCACAGGCACTACGGCGCCTGCAACAGGCGGCGGTGCAGCAGCTCCTCTGGCAGCCGCAGCCTTGTCAGCACTGGCGGTCGTTATCATACGCAAAAAGAAATAAGAGAGCTCATCAGCCGTCCGCAGAAAGCGGGCGGCTTTTTTTCGCCCTATTCTCGGCCGACTGTGTATGCATTAATAATTCGGAAACAAAATAGATTGGTCATATTGTACAAAGCTCAAATAAAAATAATATGAATTGTGTCATAATTTCTCTGCGGCTGGTCATAAATGTTATGAATTTATTGACAATTTATTGTGTCAGCGATATAATTATAATGTATGATAATACCCGAACGGCAAGAGTAAAGGAGGTCGATCCCGTGAGCTGGTCAAACCCCTCGCAGCAGGAAGCTCAGGAGGCTTATGATGCCGCCAAGCAGAAATATGACACCAGCGCCGAAGAGTACCTGAGGCTTTCAAAGCTGAAGGAGCAGTATTCCTCGGACGCATCATCGAGCTACAATAGCTACGCCGCCGACGACATGGCTCTTACCCGCCTGCGTCAGCTGGAATTCAAGCTTCAGCGGGTGCAGAGGTTCTTCGGCGAGGGCGAGAGCGGCATCGACTACAGCGTGATGCTCTCGCGGATAAGCGCTGCACAGGCCGCCAACGACTTTACGGCCTGCGTCTCCTGTGACGGCGCAACGCAGCCTCCGTTCGGCAGGGCATTTACTTCTCCATATATCCAAAACGACACCGACACCTCACGCGCAAAGCAGCTGGTGGAGGCCGAGCTTGCAAGAGTCAGGGAGAGGATCACCGAGCTCTCGAACCGTGCCAAGGCCTCGGCGGAGGCATACAACCGGATGAAAAGCATGGCAGGCTCGATCGACGACGAGATGGCGGAGCTTAAGAAGACAATGGACGGCTGCGCCTTCGATATGGAGCACTACAAGAAATATATCTGAACCTACAGCTGACGGCGCAGCGCCGTCTTCCGACACAGCTTTTGACCCCAACGACGAGTAAAGCAGGTGAGAACAAGTGCGACTGGAACTTTACGCAGGAAGCGGAAAAAAAGGCAAGAAAAGAGTTAATGCGTTCATCGACAGCTTCGGAGATGTGTCCAAGACCCACAAGAACATCGTGGACGCCTTTAAGTTCACAAAGAGCGAGCTGACAGAGATCGCCGCCGACCCCGAGAGCTCCACCTCCCAGATGCAGGAGGCCATCGACTGCCTCGACCACAGGGTGAAGAACACCGAGGAGCCCGTCAACGAAAAGATACAGGACGTCGGCCGCAGGTTCGCAAACTTTGTTGTAAACACGATCAACACCGACAGGACGGTGTACCAGACCATCGCGGCAAGGCAGGAGGTATTCTACAAGGATAATCCCTGGGCGGTCTACCACAAGCCGAAGCCGAAGAAGTGGTATCAAAAAATCAAGGATTTCTTTGTTGCTATCGGAAACGCCATCGTTGATGCCTGCAAGGCCATTGGCAAGGCGATAGTCAAGGCTTGGAAAGCGACCGTCGCATTCATCAAAAAGCATTACAAGGCTATAATCAAGATAGTTGCGGGTGCGGTCCTGATAGCGGGGCTGTTCGTCTTGTCTGTCGTCACGGGAGGTGCAGCGGCGCCGATATTCGGAGCTGCCGCACACGCCGCACTGACTGCTGCCCTGACGAGTACGGCCGCCACGGTCGTCACGGGCATAGCACAGGGCAAGTCGGCAGGAGAGATATTCGATTCGGCCGGAAGCGCCTTCTTCACGGGCGCTGTTACCGGCGCTCTTGCCGGAGCGGCAGGCTCGGCCGTGAGCGCCGTGATCGGTGCAACGGGCTCGGCAGTGCTCGGAAAGGCAGCCGAGATACTGGCGGAGGGCGCCGCAAAGTTCCTCGGCCAGATGATAATACAGGGTACTGACTACCTGCTGGAGCACGGAACTCTGGGCGGCTTCTTCTCGAACTTCTTTGACAAAACAGGCGCCGACATACTCGGCAGCATGGCAGGCAGTATGCTCGACCTTGCGGGCACCTTTATCATGGAGCAGCTGGGCGACCTGTACAGCGCCGCCGTGGATTACTTGTGCAACACCTCGCTCGGGCAGGCGGTCACGGATCTTTTCGACAACATCAAGGACTCTACGGAGTGGCTGTTCGGCGAGGGCGGTATCATCGGCTGGCTCGGGCTCGACAACCTGAGCGACCTCGGCATCGACAGCATCACCGACATAATAGACATCATCAAAGATCCCTCGTCGTTTGCCGAGGCTCTCGGCGAGAAGATTCTCGGAAACATACTTGACACGGACAACATCAAGGAGCTGCTCGGCAACGGCCTGTCATCGCTGGCAGATGCCATCGGCCTGACGGAGCTCTTTGAGAGCCTGAGCGCCGAGGACATCGCGGAGGCTCTCGGACTTGATTACGAGAAACTTAAAGAGCTGGGCGCCGCGATCGGTCTTGACAAGGTCGATCTTGAGAAGCTCGGAGAGGCCATCGGCATCAATAACGCAGACCTTGAAAAGCTTGGCGAAGCGATTGCTCAGGGCAACATCGGCAAGATTGCCGAGGCTCTTGGCATAAACGATCCCGACATCGCCAAGATAGGCGAGGCTCTTGGAATAGACCTGGGCGCCATAGGCGACCTTGGAACAGCCATTGCCAACGGCGACATCGCAAAGGTCTGCGAGATCGTGGGCGCCTCCGACCTTACAAAGCTGGGCGAGCTCATCGGCATCGACACCGGCGCCATCACCGAGCTTGCAAACGCAGTCGCCAGCGGCGACATATCAAAGATCGCAGGTGTTCTCGGGATAGATGCGGACATCGCGAAGATCGGCGATATGCTCGGCATTGACATGGGCGACGCAGGAAAGCTCATCACCGCCATCGCCGAGGGCGACATAAAGCAGATAGCAGACCTGATCGGGGTCGATGCGCAGCTGACGAAGATCGGCGAAGCCCTCGGAATAGACATAGGCGACGCCAAGAGCATGGTAGATGCTCTTACCAGCGGAGACATCTCCAAGGTGGCGCAGATACTGGGCGTTGATGCAGAGCTTAGCAAGATCGGTGAGGCGCTGGGCGTTGATGTCAGCGACCTGAGCAAGCTGGGCGACGCAATACAGAGCGGCGATATAAGCAAGATAGCGAATGTGCTCGGCATTGAGGCAGACATCAGCAAGATCGGCGATATGCTCGGCATAGACACGGGCGACCTCGGCAAGCTGGCGGACGCTGTTGCAAGCGGAGACATAAGCAAGATAGCCAACGTGCTCGGCGTTGAGGCAGATATCACAAAGATCGGCGAGATGCTGGGCGTTGACACCGGCGACCTCGGCAAGCTGGCAGATGCGATCGCTTCGGGCGACCTGAGCAAGATCGCTTCGGCGGCAGGCGTTGACATTCCCGACATCACAAAGCTTGGCGAAATGCTTGGCGTAGACACCGGAGAGCTCGGAAAGCTTGCGGACGCAGTTGCTTCGGGCGACCTGTCTAAGCTTGGCGGTATGCTCGGTATCGAGACTCCCGACCTGGCAAGGATCGGAGAGGCTCTCGGCATCGACACAGGCGATCTTTCAAAGCTTGGCTCGGCCATCGCAAACGGCGACCTTGCGAAGCTTGGAGAGGCAATGGGCATCGAGATGCCGAGCGTTTCGGCCATCGCGGACATTGCGGATCAGCTTGGTATACCCGACCTTTCGGGCATCACGGACGTCTCGGGCCTGCTGAGCAAGCTCGGTTCGGGCGCAGAGAGCCTGCTGGGCGGCACGATGAACAGCATCATCGACACTTCGGACGAAGCCTTCAACAGCCTGTGCTCCTCGGATTTTGCAACCGCCATCGGAGGCCAGCTGACATCGGTCTACGACATAAACGCTGCGCTTAACGAGCTCTTCGGCTCCTTCAGCACAGCAGGCATCGGAGATGCGCTGTCGGGCTTAGGCTTCGGGATATGAGATAAAAAGACTATTATATACATTATGAGGTGATCAGAATGGATATTGAGACCTACAAGGAAGCGATCGCAAACGCGGACATAGCGTTCTCGAACGAGAACTATGAGGGCGCGGCCAAGTGGTATGACAAGGCTCTTGCTTCGGCACCCAAGGACGTTTACGCCCTCTCGCGGGCAGGAGCGGCGCTGGTGGCCGAGGGCAAGTACAAGCAGGCTTATCCCTACTTCCAGAAGGCGATAGACGCTGAGCCCCAGAACGGCGACAACCTGTTCAACATGGCGAACGCCTATTTCTTTGAGGGCAACGTGAGCAAGGCGATGGAGTATTACACTCTCGCCTCCGTAAAGCCCTGCTCGCCCGACGTCAAGGCGAGGATATTCTACCAGCTTGCGCTGATGTGTACGATCAAGCAGGACTACAAGGCGGCGCTCGTGAACTATCAGAAATACGAGGACTTTGACAAGACAGGCGCAGCCTCGCTGGACATCGACGTGATCACCGAGAAGCTGCAGCTCTACGCAAGGCTCGAGGACTATGCAGGCGCCGACAAATGCGCGGTAAAGTGGATAGCGCTTGCACCCACGGAGCTGCGGGCTTACATGGCGCACTTCAACCTGCTGATGGCCGATGAGAAATACACCGAGGCAAACGAAGCGCTTGACGATGCGCTTAAATACGCGGTCACCGACGAGGCAGGGAAATTCGCAGTTGATGTTAGCCGCGCAAATCTTCTGGCTGCGGCAGCAGGCAGCGAGACCGACAAGGACGGCGACTTCGACCAAAAGGCCTACGACCTGCTGAGCAAGCTCATAGTCAGCCCCGAGGGCAGCCCTCACCAGAAGAACGAGCTTGTGCTCTCGCTGGCAGAGCTGTGCATAAAGCTTGACAAGCTGGACGAGGCGATAGATATGCTCAACCTTCTGGCTGAAAAGCCGGAGACGCCAGAGCCTCCCATCGTGCCGACCTCGGCGCCGCCTGCTCCTGCTGATATATCGGTCGATCCCGCAGAGATCGACGCTCTCCGCGAGCAGGATATGCAGCGGATGGACGCAATGATCTCCGAGGGAGCGATAGACGAGAGCATCGGCGAGCTTGCCGAAGTAAGCTACGACGAGAACGGCAGCCCCGTGAGGACATATCCGGAGGGGATCTTCGGCGAGGAGCTCCCCGAGGGCGTTGACCCCGTGAAGTTCGGTATGCCGACTCCCGAAAAGCTGATCGAGCTGGAGAACGAGGCGCGGATCGAGAAGGCATCGGAGTTCAACGCAAGGGTGAATTTCATGCTGCTCTCCTGCTACTCGGCGAAGAACGATTTTGAGAAGGCCCTGAGCTACGCAACCGCTGTGAAGAACGGCTCCCGCGACAGCTACTACTCCTTCTTCGGCAGGTACGCCGAGGCCTTTGCGACCTTGCAGCTCGCAAAGGAGGGCAAGGGCTTCACGATGCAGCAGGCCGAGGAGAAATACAACGCCGAGCTGCTCTTCTTCCGCACCGAGACAATGAAGCGGAACGAATCCTCTAACTACGCCCTGCTGTTCAGGGCGAGGATGTATGCCGAGCTTGGAAAGTACGATAAGGCTCTTGAACTGGCCGAGGTGCTGGACAACGAGGACAAGGCTGCAGTCGAGCAGTACGTTTCCGACTGCCGCAGCGACGCCGAGAAGGAATGAGATCGGGAGGTGACCCAACATGGCTGACAGCAACCCCGAGCTGAACGTAATGTTCGACCTGAAAAACGACATCATCATCGACGAGGAGGCCTTTGACAAGGCGACCGAAGAGCTTGAAGGGATCGTTGAGGATCTGCGTGCTCTCAAGACCGATGTTTACGAAATGCTGCAAACACTGAAGGCCGGGTTCGACACTCCTGCGGGCAGAAAGTTCTACAACGCCTGCTTCTACCATATCGTGTCGCCGATCGTTGCACAGATGATGGTCATCGAACAGATCGTCGGGAACCTTAAAACGGCCAAGAACGGCTATCAGAGCGTTTTTGCAGAGTACAAGTCGCTGATCGACAGCATGACAGACTGAACAAAGGAACAAGCCCGCAGCGGCGGGCAGGAATAAAACTTATTATTGAAAGGAGTATGGATCATGGCATCAATACTTACCAGCGCGATAATCGTCAACGCCAAGGCGAGCGTTACCACCTATCAGAATACGGCTCAGGGGCTGTATGACGAGCTCAAGGCCCTTATCGCCGGGCTTTCTGCCAACAACTTTATCGGCGACGCCTCAAGCGGCTTCAACGATTTCTTCCTGACGAAGGCGACTCCCGCCCTTGTAGACAACCTGCTCGCGCCCGAGGGTTCTCTTACCGCAGGCATCAACAATATGCTGGAAAGCATCAAGACCCAGCTGCTCGACACGGTCGATCCTCAGCTTGGTGAGGTCAACAGAGACCCCACCTCGGCAGCAAAGTAAGCAGAAAGGAGAATTGAGCTATGGCTGATATAGTTTACAGATTTACGGAAATGAGAGCGGCTGCCGCACAGATCGAGGACATCGCCGCAAGATACAAGACCGCCGCCGCAGCCTTCCAGAAGGACTTCGCCGACGCAGTAACTGGCTGGGAGGGCGCCAGCAAGGACAAAATGTCCGCCTTTATCACAGGCCCCGTCAACGAGTATATGGATTCCACAGTACCTTCTATAGTTATGGCGCTTTCCGCCCTGCTGAACGCGGATGCCGACCAGATGGAAAAAGCCGACCAGGCCATTGCCGACAATATCCCCGAAAGCCTGGTATAGCAAAACTCTGACACCCGGCCGCCGCCCTTGCTTATCTGCCGCGCCGCGTTCGGAGCGTGTTTGTACGATAATGCCTGACGGCTCAGGCGGCAGGACGGGATACTTCTGAGGAGGGAGCTTATGGAAGACGAGAGAGAGAAGCTCTACAACATGAACATGGAGAGAGCAAAGGCTCTGTTTGAATACGAGATGACCTCTGTTATGCTGGCTGTTGTTGAAGACACCGACGGCGCGAACAGGAGGGCTATCCGCTCAAGCGTCGAGATGGAGATCGGCGAGCCGAAGGTCGGCTACGAGGCCCCCGAGATCGAGCCGCAGGCGGCTGACTTTGATGCGCCCGAGGTTCGTGCTTTGCAGGCGGGATTTGAGCTGCCCGAGCAGTCCGTGAGCATCGAAGGCCTGCCCGAGACAGGCGAGACCAAGCCCTTTGAGGCGCCGACCCTTTCGGGAGAGATCTCTGCGGCCGAGGTCGCGGCTTCCCTGCCCGACACAGCGGGGCTTGAGGGCTTTAGTGCCGCAGGCCTGACCGCAGAGGCGGAGCTTCCGAAAGCGAAGATAGAGGTAACGGCAACGCCTGTCGGGATAGCGCCCATCGGGGAGCTGCCCGCAGCAGAGGTCGAGTCTCCCGAGCTGGAGCTGCCCGAGACAGGCGGCGGCTTTGGCTTTGATCTTGGCGAAGCACCGACGGTCAGCGCGGAGATCGACGCTCCCGAGGCCGAGATTGGCTTTTCGTTCGAGCTGCCGCAGGCAGAGGTCTCCGTCGGTGAGGTGGAGGTCGCC
>CAMNBY010000231.1 GCA_946533615.1 uncultured Clostridia bacterium | reverse complement strand
GATTATGCCTTCCTGCAAGGTGTAGCTGTCGGTGAAGGCCTTGAGGATAGTCTGGTTGATGCCGGAGCCCGCGACCGTCAGGGTGAGCTTGTCGGTCTTTGTGATGATGCCCTGCACATCGCCGTCACGGAGAAGCTTCTCGGCCTCCTCGGCGGTATCGGCATAGGTCACCTCAAGCAGCGGATCACTGCCCCCACTCACCTGTTTGATTATGCTGTCGAAATTCGCGTCCTTTGACTCGTTCACTACCGCTGTAGGAACGGCGCTGAACTTTGTTGTCTTTTCGTAGATGCCGTCAAAGGCGATCTTGAAGAAGCTGCCGAGCGCTATTGGAAAAAGTATCAGCCAGAAGATGACCGCCTTTGTCCGAAGAATGGTAAGCAGCTCGTATTTCAGGTCGTGGAAGAACATTCTTATTCCTCCTTGTCACGCAGAGCCTTGCCGGTGATCTCAAGGAACACGTCGTTGAGCGAAGGCAGCTCACTGTAGACTCTGCCGAAGGAGATGTCGTGCTCCTGAAGAACGTTCAGCACGCGGATAAGGTTATGCTTGCCGCCCGAGCAGTAGATATAGAGCTTGCTCTCCTTTTGCTCTGCCTTGTAAACATGGGGCAGCTCCGACATCTGCTTCATTATATCCTCCGAAAGCTCCCTGACCTCGATTGAGATGGTCTCGGTGTTCTTTATCATCTTTTTGAGCTCGGCGGTGGTGCCCTCGGCGATCTTCTTGCCCTTGTCCATGATAGCGATGCGTGTGCAGATCTGCTCCACCTCCTCCATATAGTGAGAGGTGTAGATGACGGTGGCGCCTGCGCGGTTAAGCTCCTCGATGCCCTCAAGTATCTTGTTGCGGCTCTGGGGGTCAACCGCCACGGTGGGCTCGTCAAGTATGATGAGCTTAGGCTTGTGAGCGATGCCGCAGGCGATGTTCAGCCTTCTCAGCAGGCCGCCCGAAAGTTTCTTCGGATAGAACTTCTTGAAATCCGAGAGCCCGACGAACTCTATGGCCTCCTCGACATACTTCTCGCGGGTCTTCTTGTCCTTGATATACAGGCCGCAGAAGTAGTCGATGTTCTCGAATACGGTAAGCTCCTCAAAGACAGCCACGTTCTGCATGATGATACCTATGTCACGCTTGATGTCGTAGCTTACGGGGGTCATGGGCTTGCCGAAGATCTCGATCTCGCCGCTGTTATATTCCAGCAGCGAAAGGAGGCAGCTTATGGTCGTGGTCTTGCCCGAGCCGTTTGGTCCCAGCAGGCCGAAGACCTCGCCCTCCTTTATCTCCAGCGAAAGCCCGTCAAGGGCGGTGATCTCCTTGTACTTCTTTACCAGCCCGCGTATACTGACAACTGTTTCGCTCATGTTCGGTTCCTCTTTTCTTTTATAAAATACAAAGGGATTTCACACATCAAGTATAAAATCCCTGAGATAAAACTATGCGATCTCTACATTATATAGCCGCCACTTTAAGAACCTGCGGCCCGCGTAGACCTCGTACTGGACGGTCTCTGTCCGCTCGGAGCCCGAGTAGGTCACCTCGCAGTAAACTACATAAGCCTCCCTGAGCCTCGGGTTGGAGCCATAGGCCTCCTTATACCCCTTTAGCATCTCGTCGAAGTCCTCTTTGTCAAGCTCCTCCTCGCGGCCGATGGAGACGCTTATTGTCAGCCCTGTGCCGTAATAGGCCTCAAGATCCTGCTTGAAGCGCTTCATATATTCCTCTTTGCCGAGGCCAAGGTCGCTGCGCTCCTTCTTGTAAATGTCCTCGATCTCCGGGGCGACCGCCTTTGTGAACTTGTCGAAGTCGTTCTCGTCCAGCGCCCTGAAGTACTGCTCGATGACATCGTTCTTGCTGCCGTTGAATATCACGCCGCCGCTTATCAGCGCATAGAGCACGACTATCACCGTCACCACCGCAACAGCGATCAGCAGGTTGCGCCTGCCGTTTGGATCGGCGGCCGCACGGGCTCCGCTCTGACGCTTCCTTTCACGCTCCCGGCGCTCGGCAGCATAGACCTTCTGCTTTTCCTCGGCGCTCATAAAGCGGTCGGGCTTGCGTCTGGCCTGTTTTTTCAGCTTTTCCAGCGACTTGCTCTTGACATCGGGCTTGCCGTAGCCGCATTTATCGCAGTACTCGCCCGAATAGAACGCGCCGCATGACTTACAAGTCTTTGCCAAAGTGATCTACCTCAAAACTGTCTTAAAACCTGATCTTCTCGGCGATATAAGCGCGGAGGTCGGAGATCTTTATCCTCTCCTGCTCCATCGTATCTCTGTCGCGGACAGTTACGCAGCCGTCCTCGACTGAATCGAAGTCATAGGTGATGCAGAAGGGCGTGCCGATCTCGTCCTGACGGCGATAGCGCTTGCCGATAGAGCCTGCCTCGTCGTAGTCAACGCTGAAATCGCGGCAGAGCTCGTCGTAAAGCTCGCCTGCCTGCTCGGAGAGCTTCTTGGACAGGGGCAGTACGCAGGCCTTGAAGGGCGCCAGCGCAGGGTGGAAGCGCATGACCGTTCTAACGTCCGGCTTCTCCTCTGTTCCGATGTTCTCCTCGTCATAGGCCTCGGTAACGACGGTGAGGAAGAGCCTCTCAACGCCCAGCGACGGCTCGATGACGTAGGGGATATATCTTTCGTTGGTCTCGGGGTCAAAGTAGTCGAGGCTCTTGCCCGAGGTGTTGATGTGCTGAGTAAGGTCATAGTCTGTTCTGTCAGCCACGCCCCAGAGCTCTCCCCAGCCGAAGGGGAAGAGATACTCAAAGTCCGTGGTCGCCTTGGAGTAGAAGCAGAGCTCCTCGGGGGAGTGGTCGCGCAGGCGGAGGTTCTCCTCCTTGATGCCCAGCGACAGCAGCCAGTCGCGGCAGAAGCCTCTCCAGTACTCGAACCACTCGAGGTCGGTGCCGGGCTTGCAGAAGAACTCCAGCTCCATCTGCTCGAACTCTCTTACGCGGAAGATGAAGTTTCCGGGAGTGATCTCGTTGCGGAAGCTCTTGCCGACCTGTGCCACACCAAAGGGCACCTTCTTGCGGCTCGTTCTCTGGATATTTGCAAAGTTTACGAAAATTCCCTGAGCGGTCTCGGGGCGGAGGTACAGCTCTGACTTTGAGTCCTCGGTCACGCCCTGGAAGGTCTTGAACATAAGATTGAACTGGCGGATCTCGGTGAAATTGTGCTTGCCGCAGTCGGGGCAGGGAATGTTCTTTTCCTTGATGTAATCCATCATCTGCTCGTTGGTCCAGCCGGCAACGTTGGTGCCGTCAAAGTCCTCGATCAGATTGTCTGCACGGTGACGGGTCTTGCACTCCTTGCAGTCCATAAGAGGGTCAGAGAATCCGCCGAGGTGTCCCGAAGCCACCCAGGTCTGGGGGTTCATCAGTATAGCGGAATCAAGGCCGACGTTATATTTGTTCTCCTGGACGAACTTCTTTCTCCAGGCGTCCTTGATGTTATTTTTAAGCTCCACGCCAAGGGGGCCGTAGTCCCATGTGTTGGCGAGGCCGCCATAGATCTCGCTGCCGGGATAAACGAAGCCTCTGCCCTTGCAGAGCGCAACTATTTTGTCCATTGTTTTCTCGGTATTCTTCATTTTTCATTCTCCTTTGATAATGATAAAATATACATTCTTTATTTTAACCCAAAAACAAATATATGTCAAGTGCTTTGTGATTGGCTCTTATTTTCTGTATCTGCTCAGGAACTGCTTGGTGCGTTCGTTCTGTGTGTCGCCGAAGAGCAGCTCGGGGGCGCCCTCCTCAACTATATATCCGCCGTCCATGAAGATAACGTGGTTCGACACCTCGCGGGCGAACTCCATTTCGTGAGTTACGATCACCATTGTCATCTTCTCGGCAGCAAGCCCTTTGATAACTTTAAGTATCTCTCCCGTAAGCTCGGGGTCAAGCGCCGAGGTGGGCTCGTCAAAGAACAGCACATCGGGTCTGAGCGCAAGGGCTCTGGCTATCGAGACTCTCTGCTGCTGGCCGCCCGAAAGCTCACAGGGATAGGCCTTCTCCTTGCCCGAGAGCCCCATTTTTTCGAGAAGCTCCACAGCGTCCTGCACGGCCTCGGCCTTCGGCTTTTTAAGCACATGGACAGGCGCCTCGATTATGTTCTGCATAACGTTCATGTGCGGAAAGAGATTGAAATTCTGGAACACAAGGCCGATGCGCAGCCTTATCTCCCTGAGGGTCTTGTGCGGAGCATAGACGGCCTTGCTGCCGTTCATGTGCAGCATATTCATACCGCAGACGTTGATCTCGCCGCTGTCGGCGCGTTCAAGCTGGTTCACGCATCTGAGCAGCGTAGATTTTCCCGAGCCCGAGGGGCCGATCACTGACACCACCTGTCCCTCTTCAACATTGAAGGAGATGTCTCTGAGCACCTGCAGGTCGCCGAAGCTTTTGGAAAGGTTTTTTACTTCAAGAACAGCCATTTCGACGCCTCCTTACTTGTAATAGTCATAGTGCTTCTCGATGAGCATGAAGGCCACGGTAACGACAGCGTTCAGCACAAAGTAGAACAGTCCTGCAACGAACAGCGGCCCTATCGAGCTGTAGGCGTTCATCTGCTGCTTTGCCTTCAGCATTATCTCGGTATACGAGATGATCGTCGCAAGCGAGGTGTCCTTGACAAGGACGATGACCTCGTTGCTTGTCGCAGGGATGACACGCTTTACGACCTGCGGCAGGATAATGCGGAAGAAGGTCTGCATTTTTGTGAGCCCCAGCATCGACGAAGCCTCGTACTGTCCGACGGGGATCGACTCGATGCCGCCGCGGAAGATCTCGGCAAAGTAAGCGGCGTAGTTGAAGGAGAAGGCGATGACGAGCATGATGAACATATAGTTCTCGTTCGCCTTGAACTTATCCAGCGTTTCATAGAAGGTTCCCTCGATGCTGCCGGCCTTCTTGGCTGAGCTGACCATCATCGGAATGGCAAAATAAACTGCGACGATCTGCAGCATCAGCGGCGTACCTCGCATTATAAGTATGTAGATGTTCGTAAGCCATGAAACAGGCTTGAACCGGCACTTTTTCAGCCACGTCACCACCATTCCGAGCGGAATGGAGAACAGCAGCGTAAAGAAGAACAGCTTCAAGGTATAAGGCAGATACTCCAGCAGTATCTTGCTGACCTTAAGATAGTCATCGAAATTCAAAAAAAGCCCTCCCGAATATTTCAGTAATACCTGTGTTGAACGGCACTCGGGCAGTCCCGAAAACAATGCCGTAGACTATTTTATTATACACCATTTTTCCGCTTTAGTCAACTGCTATGCTGAAATCATTTCTGATGCTCCCTTTCGCTGTCCCGCCGATGCCCGAAGGCAAAAAACAGCACCTCGCCCACGGGTGGCGAAGTGCTGTTCCGATGCTGTTATTCAAGATCGGCTCTTATGCCTCTGCAACGACCTCGACCTCAACGAGAACGTCCTTGGGGAGAGCTGCTGCCGCAACGCAGGAGCGGGCAGGCTTACTTGTGAAATACTCGCCGTAGACCGCATTGAAGGCTGCGAAGTCGGACATATTCTTCAGGAAGCAGACTGTCTTGACCGCCTTGTCAAGGGACGAGCCTGCGGCTTCGAGTACAGCCGACAGGTTCTTGCATACCTGATGTGTCTGCTCCTCGATCGTCTTAGCGGTAACGTCGCCCACAGCAGGGTCGATAGCGATCTGTCCCGAGGTGAAAACCAGTCCGCCGACCTTCTTGGCCTGAGAATAAGGTCCGATCGCGTCGGGTGCGTTCTTTGTGTAGATTGTTTCTGCCATTTTATTCAAACTCCTTTTCTATAGTTTTGGGCAGCTTGCGGCTGCCGTTATTTATTGACGATCTTGAAGCCCGCCGCCGTCAGGGCGCTGCGGATCTCGTGGATATGCTCGTAATTCCTGGTCTCCAGCACAAGGCGCAGCAGGCACTCGGTGATGTCGCTGTCCTCGCTGGCTCTCTCGTGGTGGATAGAAACAACGTTTCCGCCCAGGTCGGAGATGATAGCCGAAACGCCCTTGAGCTGTCCTGGCTTGTCCTCAAGCTGGATAGTGAGGGTGTCGGATCTGCCCGACTTGAGCAGACCGCGCTTGATGACCCTTGAAAGGATCGTAACGTCGATGTTGCCGCCCGAGACCACGCAGACAACGTTCTTGCCCTTGATGTCGGGTATCTTGTTGAACATAACGGCCGCAACGGAAACCGCGCCTGCGCCCTCAGCGATCAGCTTGTGCTGCTCGATGAGCGCAAGGATAGCCGAGGAGACCTCGTCGTCGGTGACGGTCACAACGTCGTCAACGAACTGCTTGCAGTATTCAAAGGTATGCTCGCCGGGCTCCTTTACCTTGATGCCGTCGGCGATGGTGGAAACGCTGTCGAGGCAGAGTATCTTGTTTTCGTGCAGGGAGTTGACCATCGAGGGCGCTCCTGCCGCCTGAACGCCGTAGACCTTGATCGAAGGCTTGAGGCTCTTGAGGGCAAAGGCCACGCCGGAGATAAGTCCGCCGCCGCCCACGGGAACAACGACCGCGTCAAGCTCGGGCAGCTGGTCGATAAGCTCGAGGCCGATCGTGCCCTGTCCGGCGATAACGTTCTCGTTGTCAAAGGGGTGAATGAAGGTATAGCCCTGCTCATCCCTGAGGCGCAGAGCCTCCTGATAAGCGTCGTCATAAACGCCCTCGACAAGCTTGACCTCGGCGCCGTAGCCCTTGGTTGCCTCGACCTTGGAGATAGGTGCGCCGTCAGGCAGGCAGATAATGGACTTGATGCCGTTCTTTGCGGCGGCAAGCGCCACGCCCTGAGCATGGTTTCCTGCGCTGCAGGCAATAACGCCGCGGCTCTTCTCCTCGTCCGAAAGCTGCGAGATCATATAATAGGCGCCTCTCACCTTGAAAGAGCCTGTTATCTGCAAATTCTCGGTCTTGAGGTAAACGTTCGCCTCGGGGTTGATCTTCGGGGCCTTGATGACCTCGGTCTCCCTGATGACCTCCTTTAATACGTGTCTTGCGCGATAGACCTTATCGAGCGTCAGCATTGATATTACTTCCTTTCTTTTTTAGGTCGCGTGAGCGGCGGCAAGCCGCCTCACAACGGTGTGATGTGCTGGGGTTCCCTCGCGATACGGTGGGTGTCAGATGAATTGAGCGGGACGGCAAACGCACTCAGAAAGAGTTGAGCAAAACTGAAGAAATTGATAATTGACAGTTGATAGTTGATAATTATTGTGAGCCGCGGGTTGTGCGGTGTTGCCTAAATAAAAAAACTCCGCCGGGGTATCCCGACAGAGGCGAAGACTTGCTCCGTGTTACCACTCTGCTTGCGCAAAAATTGCGCCGCTCTGCCGCTTCTCTGTGGGTCTTCCCGCATCAAAGCGTTCTCATATAACGGTGAGTACCGTGCCGTTCTACTTGCTTTCGCGTTCGGCGGCAGGCTCGGGAACGATGACCGACACGGCTGTCCGCCGCCCGACTCTCAGCACATATCGGGCTCTCTTTGGGTGGAACTCTGCCGACGGCTTTTCCGTCACAGCCTTTGAAATGTTTGTAAAACTCAGTATACCACATAATACTGCATTTTGTCAAGACTTGAATTGTTAAAAAACTATGCCAAGCCGAAGAGGGCGCTTTTTGCCCTGTAAGTGCCGAACTGCGCCATATCGGGACTTGCCTTTTGTGAAATATGTGAACAATGTTGAATAAATCGTGAACCGCTTTTGGTAAAATGCCTAAAACGCACTCGAAATCCTATCTAAAATGTGCATTGAATTTCAAGGATATAAATGGTATAATTTATTAGAGGTATTGTAATGTTATTTATGAAGGAGTGCTTGGCATGGAATTTTTGATACTGTTTGAAAAATTCATAAAGGCAATGAACTCCCTCTCTTCGATGGATTTAGATAAGATAAGGCCCTCGCTGACACCCCTCTGCGAGCATCTTCGCATTGCAAAGATCATCACCATCACCTACGGCAACACAAAGTTCGAGGCG
>CAMNBY010000230.1 GCA_946533615.1 uncultured Clostridia bacterium | reverse complement strand
CGTCAAGGAGAATTGACGTCATCTTTGATGACGTTGGTAATCATGACGGAAAGCTGGCAAGCAGATGATGTGCAGAGGCGTTAGCCGCGGATTGTGCGGTGTTGCCTTAAGTGACGCAGGCATCACCTGCGCTGGGCGCCACACCGAAACTCTTACCTTCGGCGTGACGGTGGAAGACCCGCCTGTTCCCGCTACAGGGCTTTCACTGAACAAAACAAGCGCGGAGTTCTGGACGATCATGTCCGAGGGCAGCCTCACAGATACTCTTGAGGTCACTCCCGTTCCCGAGAACACGACCGACGAGCTTGAATACACCTGGGAGTCTTCCGACCCCGATGTGGCAACGGTAGACCAGAACGGCAATATAACTGCGAAGAGCTCGGGCAGAGCGGTCATCACTGTCAGAGCAGGCGAGCTTTCGGCAGCGTGTACGGTATATGTGAACACATTCCTCACGCCCAACAAGAGGCTGACCTCTGTCACCTATCCTGTTCCCGGCTCCGACGCCGATCACCCCGTTTACTTCAAGGGCGACGGTTTCATGACAGAACCGACAAGCACCACCACAGGCTCTGTTGTATACTCGCACAGCGTTGACAAGTCATTTGACGATCTTTACTTCAACGACGTGAAAATACTCAGAACATCCAACGGAAAGCTGTTCGAGGGTGTGTATATTACAGGCGGAACAGGCACTCAGGACGACCCGTATATCCTGAAAAAATCCGATGTTACAACGTATGCGTATTGATAAGGAGGACCAAACAATGAAAATGAAAAGATCTGTAGCGGTTCTTTCCGCACTTGCTGTCATGACTTCCTCTCTGACAGCTATAACAGCCAATGCCATGCAGGTGTTCGTTAAAACGCTTACCGGAAAAACGATAACTCTTGATGTCGAGCCGAGCGATACCGTCGAAAATGTCAAGGCCAAGATCCAGGACAAGGAAGGCTTTGTTCCGGAAAAGCAAAAGCTGATCTTTGCAGGCAAGGCGCTTGAAGATAACAGGACTCTTGCCGACTACAATATCCAGAAGGAGAGCACGCTCCACCTTGTTCTGAGGGCTGCGGTCAACAGCGACGGAGATTACGAGCTGACATTCGATGACGTTAAGAACGGTATCACATCTGCCGAAGCGACCGCCAAATACGATGTTGCGGCTAAGTACACCGTGACCATTCCCGCAGGCGCGGATATGAGCGGCGACGGCAAGGACGAGCAGGCCATCACCGCCGAGAACGTTCTCCTCGAGAATGGACAGAAGATAAACATCACCCTCTCGACAGCTTCAAATACCGAGAGCGGAAGCACCTTCTCGGCAAAAGACCAAAGCGGCGAGTCCACAGTAAATTACACCATCACCGCAGGAGGCACGGCCGTTTCGGTCGGCGACACGGTCGCAGTCTTCGAGACCAAAGCCGAGAAGCAGTCTGTTCCCCTTGTATTTGAAGAAGACGCGAACAGCACGCCTACCATCGCAGGCGAACACACCGAAACGCTGACATTCACCATTTCGACCACCGATGCCTGAACGGAAGGTGCAAACACTATGAAAACAGCAAGAAGAACTATAGCGGGTCTGGCCGCGCTGGCGATAATGGCAATGCCCTTTACGGCTTTTGCCGCCGAAGCGCCCACCGAGATCAACCAGGACACCCCCAAGCCCCAGCAGGGCTCTGCTAAGATCAGCACCTATGTAGCTCCGACCTACATCGTGACTATCCCCGCCGACACAAAGGTGAGCTTCAACGCTCTTGAATCCGACTTCGGCACCATCGAGCTGACACAGGCAAGGCTCGAGCCCGACAAGGTGGTAAGAGTCCACCTTGCCTCCGACTACAAGCTCAAAAACAAGGCCGACGAGAGCAGGACTATCCCCTACGATATCGTATCGACCGATGACGGCGGCAAAACAGGCAGCTTCAAGAAATTTGACGCACAGCTCGAGTTCGAGGGCGATGTGTGCCCGCTGACCATCAAAATAACTCAGGACGACTGGAACGCAGCTGCCGCAGGTGATTACAGCGACACCGTGACATTCAATGTGGAATACACTGACACAGCAGCAGCCCCTGAACCCGAACCGTAAGGAGCTGAGAGCATGAAAAAATTAGCAGTATTCCTGCTTTGTCTTTCAATGCTTTCCGCCGCAGCCGTGACAGCCTCCGCCGATGACGAGCCGAACACCGCTCCCGGCGAAGCGACCATCGGAACGGTAGTCCCCGACAGCCACAGGCTGACGGTCAATGTGACGGGCAATGCAGATGTGACGGTAGACGGCAAGGAGGGCACCGAGTTTGAAGTCGAGCGCCTTTCCCAGCCCGTCATCGAGATAAAGGCCAAGGACGGCGAGAAGCTTACAAAGGTACTTGTAAACGGCGAGGACATCACCGACAAGCTGGAAGACGGCATGCTTACCCTCGACCCGATCTATGAGGACATGACTCTTGACATTCAGGTCGAGACCGAAGCCCTCCCCGAGGACTCAAGCGACACCGAAAGCAACACCGAAAGCACACCCGACAGCACCGCTGAAAGCACCACTGACAGCAACGGGGAAAGTGCATCGGAGAGCACCCCCGATGGCGGAAGCCCCGACGGCAGCAGCCCGTCAGGCGGCGCAGTCAACCCTGTAACGGGTGTGATCGGGACGATCTCCGCAGGCGGCCTTATTGCCCTCGGAGCAATGGCAATGATAAAGCGCAGGAACAAAGACAAAGAATAACAGACTAAAGACCTGACCGCAGGAAGTCAGGTCTTTTTTTCATGGCAGAGCATAGTTCTAATGATGGATAATGCGCTTATCCTCCGCCCGTTATCCCACGATCCCCTCAAAATAGTCATCAATGATATTCTGATATTTTGACTCCTCAGCGGTGAGAGGTCTGATGTAGTGGTTGTACATGGTCACGGTATTTGCCCGGCCGCCGATTGACTGTATGTACTTATCGGGTATGCCGAGAGTGTGGAGGGTCGCTGTCGTGTGACATACTTGCGAGGGTCGAGAGGCTGATAGAGATCGCCTGCGAGCGGGAGTTCCGCTCGCGCTACGAGCTCGGGAGCAGGACGGCTTTCCGCTCCTGCACTGCGGCGGCGGCTGTTAAACGAAAAGCCCGTGAGCAAAACCGGAACAATGCGTTCTCTTAACTCCGCCCTCCCCTGCCGCATACAATACTTCGGGAGGGATCGCAATGACCGAATATCAGCTGAACGTTTCCGACGAGATCGCCTACGCCAGAAAGTGGGCTTTTTCCCACAACCCGAGGTACTATAACTTCGAGCAGCTCGGCGGCGACTGTACGAACTTCGTTTCCCAGTGCCTCTTTGCTGGCGGCGCCGTGATGAATTTCACCCGCGACACAGGCTGGTACTACCGCTCTCTCAGCGACCGAGCCGCCGCCTGGACGGGTGTGGAGTTCTTCGGCCGATTTGTCCTGAACAACAAAGGCGTCGGCCCCTTCGGCAAGCTTGTCCCCGTCGATGAGGCCGCTGCGGGAGATGTTATCCAGCTCGGGAACGGCACAGGCTTTTATCACAGCCTGCTGGTCATTGACGTCTGCGAGGGCGTGCCCTATGTGGCGGCTCACACCTTCCCCGCCTTTGACCGACCGCTCACAAGCTACTCATTCGCGGAGCCGAGGTGCATCAGGATACTCGGCGCAAGGCGGTGGTGATCAGCCGTTGTAGTCGTAAAACATTCTGTCAAGCAGCTTGTCAAGGCCGCGCTTGTCGCCCATTGCCGCTTTAAGCAGCGTCCAAAGGTTCTGTAACATCAGCTTTAAGTACAGCCAGTCGCCGAGGTCGTCGTACTTGCGGGTGGAGTTGATAAGATAATTCTTCCGCAGCGTCGTGTATTCCAGGCCTTTCTGCTTTCCGAAGCGTTTCAGCTTTTTAGCAGTGGCGGCGTCCTCCATGGCCTTCAGCTCCTCGAAGCCGCCCACGGCACGGAAGGTCTCCGTCCTCGCCCAAAAGATGCCGCAGTAAAGCCCTGTGAGCCCGAAGGACACGCGGCAGAGCAGGTCGTTGAGCCACAGCGGGAAGGAGTACCTCTCAAACCTGATCGGCGCTCCGCCACCTATGAACCTGCCCGTCCCGAGCAGATAGGCAATCTCCTTGAGGGTGCCGCGGGTCATGCGGTTGTCGCAGTCGATGGTGGCGATGTACTCTCCCCTTGCGGCAGCAATGCCTGTGTTCCTGACCTTTGCGATACATCTGTCTTCGTTTCGCAGAACACGCGCTCCTGCGGCTTTTGCGAGCTCCTCGGTGCGGTCGGTGCAGCGGTTGCAGACCACGATGATCTCCACCTCACCGCCGTAATGCTCTCCGGCTTCTTTCACGCTCCCAATACACCTGCGGACGTATTTTTCTTCGTTGTGCGCAGGGATAATAACTGTGAAGCTCGGTTTTTTCATATGTCATTCCTCGCTCTCCAGAGCCGCAAGGTCAGCTCGCTCGTAACGGTTGTGACCCTTAAGGCTCTTTTTGTATTTCCAGCATTTTATGGCCTCATCAAGGCTCCTGCCCTGATTATCCTCAAAGAAATCGCGGATATAGGTGTTGTATTCAAACTGCCTGTCAATGACAGTTCTGCTCTTTTTCTTCTCCTCGATGATCCTGTGATAGGCCTCTATCGCTTCGGCGTATGTCCTGCCCGCGTTGGCCTTGAGCCATTTCTGAAAGGCCACATTGAACGAAAACGACTTCCCTATCCGCTCCTTGAAAAATGCCCTGTGCTTCTCTGAGCAGACAAGGTTTTCCTCGACGAGCGTATCCTCGGTGATCTCTCCGACAGCGGCGGTTTTTCGTCGTTTGCTGATAGGCTCCTGCACCCTGCCTGTTTCAAGGAAATACGCTATCCTGTCGGTGAGCTCCTGCTTCGAGCCCGAGGACGGCAGCCCGTTCTCGCGGCAAAACTCTGCAAGCTCTTCTTTAAGATAGTAATAGCTGCGGAAAACCGCAGCATCGGTATTTGGCAAAAGCTCGGGTCTGGTGTTCATTGATGAGCCTCCATTCGTCTGTTCTTGATGCTATCATACCACATTTACAGGATATTGTAAAGCTCCTGCAGTTGAAAATCTCCGCAGGCTGTGGTATAATATATCCGATACTGACAGACCTTGGGGGGGCGTTGCTTATGGATATATTTACCGAAAAGCTGGAGGCGTTTTTCGTCGAGTTCGGGGCGGGGCGGAAAATGGTGCTTTCCACCTGTGAAAACGGAAAGCCGTCCTCGCGTATGATGAGCGTTGTGCGCATCGGTGGCGAGTTCTTCTTTCAGACCGACGTGACGCTGCGAAAATACCGCCAGCTCACGGCCTGCCCCAATGCCGCCCTCTGCATCGACAATATCCAGATCGAGGGCAGCTGCGCCGAGCTTGGCAGGCCAAGGGACAACGCCGCGTTCTGCGAGGCCTTCCGGCAGTGCTTCAGAGGCTCCTTCGACGCCTATACGAGCCTTGAGAACGAGCGGCTGTTCGTGCTGAGGCCGAGCTTTATCGAGCGCTGGGTCTATGTGGGAAAAACGCCCTTCATCGAGGTCTTTGATCTTTCCGCGCGAGAGTACAGCTTTACGGAATACAAGGGAGTATGAAGTGGGAGAATGAAGATCGCGTATCAGAACGAACACCTCCGCGAGCAGGTGAAGAAGGA
>CAMNBY010000229.1 GCA_946533615.1 uncultured Clostridia bacterium | reverse complement strand
GTCCATGTCCTCTTCAACAAGACCTCTGGTGGTAACGGCAGGTGTTCCGATGCGGACGCCGCTGGTTACGAAAGGCTTCTCGGGGTCATTGGGTATAGCGTTCTTGTTAACGGTGATATATACCTCGTCAAGGTCGTTCTGGAGCTTCTTGCCTGTGATCTTGAAAGGACGGAGGTCAGCGAGCATCAGGTGGTTGTCCGTGCCGCCCGAAACGAGATCAAAGCCTCTGTCAAGGAGTCCCTTTGCCAGAGCCTGAGCGTTCTTGACGATCTGCTCGCCGTATGCCTTGAACTCGGGCTTGAGAGCCTCGCCGAAGCATACAGCCTTACCTGCGATAACGTGCATAAGAGGACCGCCCTGAGTGCCGGGGAAGATAGCGCTGTTGAACTTCTTGGCAAGAGCCTCGTCATTAGTGAGGATCATACCGCCTCTGGGGCCGCGGAGGGTCTTGTGCGTGGTGGTGGTAACAACATCGGCATAAGGCATCGGCGAAGCATGAACGCCGGCAGCAACGAGGCCTGCGATATGAGCCATATCTACCATGAAATAAGCGCCTACGGACTTGGCAATCTGGGAGATGCGCTCGAAGTCGATAGCTCTCGGATATGCGGAAGCACCTGCAACGATGAGCTTGGGCTTGACTTCCTGTGCCTGCTTCTCCATTGCGTCGTAGTCTATGTAGCCGTTGTCGTCAACGCCATAGGGAACAAAGTTGAAGTACTTACCCGAAATATTTACAGGCGAGCCGTGAGTCAGATGACCGCCGTTATCAAGGCTCATACCCATAACTGTATCGCCGGGCTGGAGCAGGGCAAAGTAAACAGCGGTGTTTGCCTGTGCGCCGGAGTGAGGCTGAACGTTAGCAAACTTTGCATCAAAGAGCTTGCAGGCCCTGTCGATAGCGATCTGCTCAACGATATCTACATCTTCGCAGCCGCCGTAGTATCTCTTTCCGGGATAACCCTCGGCATACTTGTTCGTGAGCACAGAGCCCATAGCTGCCATTACAGCAGGCGAAACGATATTCTCGCTGGCGATGAGCTCAAGATTTCTTCTCTGGCGGGCAAGCTCAAGGTTCATGGCCTTGCCGACTTCCTTGTCAAAGCTCTCGACAAAGCCGATGGTGTCTAACATTTTCATAGCAATTCTCCCAACTTAAAAATATTGAGCCAAACAGGTTTTGGCATTTACAACTACTATTATATACTAAAAGATCAAAAAAGGCAATAGCTGATAAAAAAATTTAACAATAAAAATCCGCCGAGAGAAACACGGCGGACAGAATTCAGTTGATTCCAAGTGCAAAAGTAACAGGAACGCCAAACAAAACCCCTGCATTGGGAAGTGACAGGTCTCCGGTAACGCTTAAAATAGCATCTTTTGCAGCTTCAACCTGCTCGTCGGGAACGGCAACAAAGATAGTTTTGCCCTTCATCGAGGGATCCTCGCCCTTGAGCATTTCTCTTAAAAAGCTGATAGTGGGCAGGTTGTCCATAGTCGAGATAGACTTTGCCATACCAACGCTGTCAATGGCGGTGCCTCCGTGTATACCGGCAGTGGCAAGAGCCTTCATAACTTCGTCAACAAGCTCTACGCGCTTTATGATCAGGAATAACAGCTGCATCAATACTCCTCCTTTCAGAAACTTGCTTATATCTTATATAAGGATCACAGCGGCCTGAATGCAGCAGCGACCCATTCTTCACTTTCGTTTATCCCGAGCAGCCTGAAGCCGCAGCCCGAGATGGTGTCAAGTACTTCGTCTTTTCGGCCGTTGATTATGCCCGAAATGATGAGCAAGCCGTCGTCCTTGACAAAGTCTCTGAAGCTTCCGCTCATAGCGATCAGCACGTCCGCAACTATATTTGCGCAAACCAGATCATAGCCGCTGCCGAGCTTGCTTTTAAGCTCTTCATCTTCAATGATGTTGCCTGCAAAGGCAGAATACTTTTCAGGCGGGATATGGTTCTTTTCCGCGTTTTCGGCGGCTATCCTGACAGAATTCTCGTCGATGTCAACAGCGCAGGCGCTCTCGGCTCCAAGCAGGACAGCACCGATGGAAAGTATCCCGCTGCCGCAGCCAAGGTCAAGAACTTTATCGCCCTCGGATATATGCTTTTCGATCAGCTCGAGGCAAAGTCTTGTGGTATTATGCTGGCCCGTGCCGAAGCTTGAGCCCGGGTCGATCTCAAGGATCTTCTTGTCGCAGCCTTCGGGGATCTGCTCCCACGAGGGCTTGATAAGAAGCTTGTCGCCGATGCTCATGGGCTTGAAATACTGTTTCCAATTATTGGCCCAGTCCTCCTCACGGACGTTTTTGAGCTCATATTCGAGCCTGCCGAAGCTGCCGTCGGCATCACGGGCTTTCAGGGCTGCAAGCTCTGTCTTTATCATGCTGAGCATTTCAAGACCCTGCGCGTTCTCGGGCAGGTAGACGGTAACGGTGGTCTCGCAGTTTTTGAGACCCATAAGGTCGTCGTCGATATAATCCCAGTTTATCGTTTTATTATTGAGGAACTCGTCGAAATCGGCGGG
>CAMNBY010000228.1 GCA_946533615.1 uncultured Clostridia bacterium | reverse complement strand
CCTCGGTGATCAGCCCACGGTCAAGCAGCTGCTTGTATTCCGTGAGCTGATCTGAGATCGAAGCCGAGGCCGATGGGGTCTCGGGCTGCCGGCTCGGGGTGGTGATAACAAGATCATTCTTAGCCTCTTTTTCGGCTTTTTCTTCGTTTTGGCGCTCGTTATAGGCCTTGCCGCAGCGGTGGCAGGCGGACTCGTCCGCGCGGTTCATTGCTCCGCAGCTGCAACGCCATTCTGCAATGGGGGCCTTTTGGCGTGATATGGTGATCTTTTTGGGGCCGCCGCAGCTTCGGCAGGAGGTCTCGTAGTCCTTGTTCACCATGCCGCACTTGCAGCGCCAGATATTCGAGGCGGCAACAGCAGTGGCCCGTGCAGGCTGGCTCGGGGCGGCATAGATCGGCTGAGCGTACTTCGGAGCCGCGTACATGATCGCATTTTTGTCGGGCTTCGTGGCGCAGACTATAAGTCCGATTGCTGCAAGGAAAAAGCCCCACGCAAAGCCGTGGTTCTCGGCATCGTCATAGCCCTTCTGTCTTACGATATGCCTTCCCACAAAGCCGCAGATGGTGCAGGGTATCAAGTAAAGCAGGATATAGAACAGGATCGAAGAGACGATTATGCCGTTTAAGGTGTTTGATGTCAGCCCCGATATAGCCACGATAATAAGAACCACTATGATTATGATCGCGATGATGATCGGCAGGGCGCTCGAGTCCGAGCTTGCGGCGGGCTTTGAATAGCTGACTGCCACAGCTTTCGGGACGGTTGAAAGGCTTGCTCCGCAGCTTCGGCAGAATCTGGCGTTTGCCTCAACGACGTTGCCGCAGTTGCTGCACCGCAAGGGCTCCTTTCTCAGCGGAGGTGGCGTCCCAAGATCAATATAAGGCTCGAATTCCTTTGAATAGCAGTTGGGGCAGGACGCTTTGTTGTCACTGAATATCTCCCCGCATTCCGAGCATTTTACTTTCCCCATTTTTATCCCTCCTGTGAAGGTATTATTTGCTATGTGTGATACTAAAAATTATAACCCGCGTTGTACATTGTGTCAATAAATGTGCTGCAAAAGAGCGGAATTTCAGCATAGTGCACAGCGAGGGGGGTAACTCTTTGTGTATTATGTCAAGAACCGTCCGCTCGGAGCTCACGCCGGGATCGGCACATTCGCTTCGCCTGCTATTGACATAAGCCGCCTTTATGTGATATAATATAACAGATTATTAATAAAGTATAGGAGTTGTGAAAAGACTTATGTCAAAGCATACTAACAAAGCAATTTTAGCACTGGCCGTTTGCTGCTGTGCGGTGATGGCGGGCTGTTCGTTCCCGGGAGGCAGCGACATCGGCGAGACCAGCGGCCTCAGCTCTCAGGAGAAGGCTGTTGAGGCGGCGGTCGTCGATCCTTTCTCCCTTGATCAGGCCGTGATAACTCTCAAGGAGGAAGCCTACACCTTTGAGGGACAAGCCGTCGTCCCCGAGGAGGGGCTCACTGTCACCGTCGGCGACAAGACCCTCGAAAAGGGCAAGGACTACACCCTGACCTTTGAAAACAACGAGGCGCCGGGTGTCGGAGCTGTCATCGCCGAGGGCGCAGGCGAGTACACGGGCAAGGCAAGGCTGGAATTCCCGATCAAGCCGCCCGTGGAGGAGATCTCCTCGATCGAGGCTGGCAACGGCATCACGGGACTTAGGGTGAACTTCGCCCCTGCCGAGAAGTGTGACGGCTACCAGGTGCTCTACAGCACTGCCGAGGATTTCGCGGAGTACCACACAGCTGCTGCGGACGACCCCAAGGCCGATCATATCGACATCACCGAGTCTGTCGCGGCAGGACAGGTCTACTATGTCAAGCTGCGCTCTTATGTAAAGTTTGACGAGAACGTGTACGGCAACTTCTGCGACCCGAAGTCCGAGAAGGCGCTGGGCAGCATCGGAAAGCTTACCGTCAAGGAGCCCACCGTTCAGTACACGGGCACCATGCCGCAGCTCGATGTCACCGTCACCGACACCAACGGCAACCCGCTGAAAGAAAATGACGATTTCACCCTCTCTATCCCCGAGATAGACGGCATGGGTACATATACAGTCACCGCAACGGGCAAGGGCAATTATTCGGGAACAGCCGAGGCGCAGATACTGCTCTCTGCCGGTGATCTTGGCGAAGCGAAGCTTGTCGGCCTGCTCGACAAATACTACTGCTCCGACGAGGGTCCCTCGGAAGATGTCAAGCCCGCTGTCAGCGTTGTTTTCAGGGACGAGACCCTCACTGCGGGTGAGGACTACGAGCTCAGCTACCTCACCGACGATAACGGCTATGCCTCGATCGTTGCAAGCGGTGCGGGCAACTATTCGGGCACAGCCTCACAGACCTTTCAGCCCATCAAGGGCGAGTGGAAGACCGAGGGCGGCCTGAAGTCCTTCGTGGTTGATGGCGCAAAGCTCAAGGGCAAGGCAGCCATCGACGGCGCGACCTATTATTTCGACGATGACGGCGTGATGCAGACAGGCTGGCAGAAGATCGGCGACGATTTTTACTGCTTTGACCGCCTCAGCGGCCAGCTCGTCAGCGGCACAAGGATCAACAAGGTGAACGTTGACGGCGAAGGCAAGGCCGTGAACCTTACCACATATCAGAAGCAGCGCATCGGAGTCATGATGCACGCTCACCAGATAATGCTGGAGCAGACCGAGCCCACGGACAGCATGGAAGAGAAGCGCCTCAAGCTATTCAAGTGGGAGATCTACGAGCACAGCTACAAGCAGTGGCGCCTGCTCTCCAACCTCTATCAGATCAACGACGAGTGGGACGTTCCCTTTGCGAACGATATATTCAATCAGGGCACAGGCTGCTGTGTTTCGGATTCCTGTGCTGTCGCCTTCCTCTTTGTCGAGATCGGTTATCAGCACGTCCGCGTCTGCCACGACACAGGCCACAGCTGGGTAATGATAGACGACAAGGTCTTCGACCCCGTGTTTGCCGAGGCGCGGGACTTTGACGCAAACTTTAATTCCACACCCGACGACTACAGATACACTCCGCCATACTGGATAGATATGGAGGAGGACGAATAATTCTCTTTTTGGGGAGATCAGCATGAAAAGATATAGAATAAAGCTGGCAGCAATGCTTGCGGCCGCTGCGGCTCTGATGTCCTTCGGCATCAAGGCAGCTGCCACTTACGCAGAGCCTGCTTCCGAAGCAGCGTTCTATCAGGCGGGAGAAGAGATCACCGAGCCCGAAAAGACCGAGCCCATAGCAATAAACTCGGGAAAGATAACTCTGCGATACGCTTCCTATACATATAAGGGAGCAGCCGTCAGGCCCGACGCGCGTGTGCTTTCGGACGGCAGCGTCACGGACGAGCTGACCGTAAAGGTAAACGGCAAGAAGCTTGTGAAGGGCACGGATTTTACGCTGACCTACAGGAACAACACCCGCCCCGGAACAGCCACCGTCACCGCCACGG
>CAMNBY010000227.1 GCA_946533615.1 uncultured Clostridia bacterium | reverse complement strand
CCTGCCGCAAAGAAAAAGAGCAAAGGGCCGATGATCGCAGTCGTCGCGGTGCTTGTGATCGCCCTCGCGGGTGTTGGCACATATTTCGGTTTCAGCGCCCTGAAAAAGGACTCAAAGTCCGAGGACGAGAGCGTCGCCGAGAAGGTCTCCCGCGTGACAACACAGGCGCCCGATTATACTACTACAACTACCACGACAGCTGCCGCTGCAACGACCACAACGGAGTATGTTCCCGATACCAGCGCATTAGAGGAAAGCTTTCTGCTGACTTTTATCAACAGGGAACGCGTCACAGTTGGTGCAAATCCTTTGAACCTTAACGAAACGCTTTGCCAGGCCGCTGAGGTGAGATGCGGTGAGCTTGCCACTGATTACGGCTTTGTACGTCCCAACGGCCAGAACGGTTATGATTACGGTCGTGAGTGTATGAACGACCCGAACGGCGGCTGCAGCGAGATAATATCGAACGGCTTTACAACTGCCGAGAACGTTATGTACGAGAACGACGGAGCAGGCATTGGCTGGATGAAGGATTCGGATACGTCTGTCAAAGAGGCGATACTGGATGCAAATTATACCGACATAGGCATTTCGTTCGATCAGAACACAAAAAAGTGGGATGTTCTGCTTTTTTATCCAAGCGGCAATTGACTTTGCCGCCGAACAGTGATATAATATACCCAACACAGACATGGCTCGCCATGAAACAAACAGGAGGTAGTAAATATGAAGTTTTGTCCTAAATGCGGAACGCAGCTGAGCGACGCCGCAAAGTTCTGCAAGAGCTGCGGTTTTCAGATGCCCGCGGCACAGGCTCAGGCAGCCCCGAACCAGCAGCTACAGCAGCAGTACGCACCGAACCAGCAGCCACAGCAGCAGTATGCACCCAACCAGCAGCTTTCACCGAATCAGCAGCCTGCTTCCGGTCAGACTATCTACGCAGGGCAGCAGGCTCAGCAGTACACGCCCGAACCCGCTCAGCAGTATTATCAGCAGCCGCCCGTACAGCCCGTGCCTGCCGCTGACACGCTGGCTTCTGCAAAGCCCAAGAGCAAGGCGCCGATCATCGCCGTGGCAGCTGTCGCTGTCGTTGCGGTAGGCGTAGCCTCTTTCTTCGGTATCCGCGCCCTCACAAAGGACGACGATGACGACGACAAGAAGTCAAGCAAGAAGAAGGACTCCTCTGACAGCGAGGTCATAGAGGAAGAGGAGCTTGACGACAGCGAGTCCGAAGCCGACGAGAGCTTTGATGACGATTCCTCCGAGGCCGTTCCCGTGGTGATCGACGATTCCTCTGAATATGACCTCCCCGAAAGCAGCGAGCCCGAGCCTGTTGTGGTTGACAACAGCAACACGGGCAAGGTGTACAATATCTACTGCTGGAACACAGAGTTCAAGGATAGATTTGAGGGCTATTACTGGGATAACAGAGACACCGCTCTCTGGGACGGCGTAGAGGTCAACTGGGTTATCAACGAAAACATGGATAACAATTATCAGACCAAGCTCGATGAGGCTATCAGCGATCAGAACTACGCTGCTGATGACGACAAGGTCGATATGTTCCTCGTAGAGGCTGACTACGCGATAAAGTATTTGAACTCCGACGCGCCTCTCGATGTCAGGGGCGAGATCGGCCTTACCGACGAGGACCTTGCAAATCAGTACCAGTACACCAAGGACGTGATGACCGACGCGAACGGCACTCTCAAGGGCGTTTCGTGGCAGGCCTGCCCCGGGCTGTTCCTCTATAACGCAAAGTACGCAAGATCAGTCCTCGGCACCGACGACCCAGACAAGGTGCAGAAAATGCTCTCCGACTGGGATAAGTTCGAGGACGTTGCGGCAAAGATGAAGAAAAAGGGCATCGCAATGGTGTCGGGCTTCGATGATACCTACAGGTGCTTCTCGAACAACGTGTCGAATCCGTGGGTGGACAGCAGCGGACGTGTCAGCATCGACCCGCAGCTCAAGGCCTGGGTGGATATGACAAAGAAATATACCGACAAGGGCTACAACAACAAGACCTCCCTTTGGGACGATTATTGGAAGGCCGGTCAGAAGATCGACGGTAAGGTATTCGGCTACTTCTACTCTTCGTGGGGCATTCCTTTCACCCTCCTGCCCAACACTGTTGACGAGGAGATCGAGGCAGACGGTTCCAACGCGAAAAAGGGCAACGGCGGTTACGGCGAGTGGAGAGCCTGCCTCGGGCCTCAGTCCTATTTCTGGGGCGGCACATGGCTCTGCGGCTGCTACGGCTCCGACAATGTTGCGATCACCCGTGACATAATGCTCAAGCTGACCTGCGATACCGACATCATGGCGCAGATCACCGCTGATACTCAGGACTACACCAACAACAAGGCCAGCATCGCAAAGCTTGTCAGCAACGGCTACAAGAACGACTTCCTCGGCGGACAGGATCACCTGTCACTGCTCAGCGCCTCCGCCGACAAGATCGACATGAAGAACAAGCTCTCGGCCTACGATCAGGGCTGCAATGAGCGCTTCCAGGGCGCGATGACAGACTACTTCCTCGGCAACTGCTCTTATGAGGACGCGCTCGAGAACTTCAAGAACCGGCTCGTAGATATGTACTGGGAGCTCGACGTTTCCGACGTTTATTGAGCCTAAAACATAATGCGGATATGCGCTCTTTCCGAAAGGGGAGAGCGCTGTTTGTTTTGTACAAATATTTTAGCGCTCTTTTGTGTATTTTTACATTTTGCCTCTTGCAATCCGCGGCGCTTTTTGGTATAATGGAATAGAATAATTTATGACCGCATATTTTTGTGTTCGGAGATGAGAAAATGAGCGACAAAAACGAGCTTAATGAGATGAAGGAAGGCGAGCGCGAAGCCGCCGAGGCTGCCCCCGAGGAAGTGTCCATAGTTGACGACCTGCTCGAGTGGTGCGAGGCCTTTATCATGGCGATCTTCGTTGTGATACTGGTGTTCATCTTCTTCCTGCGCGTCGTGGAGGTCTCGGGCGATTCGATGAACGACACCCTCACGAACAAGGACAGGATACTTATATCTCACCTTGACTACACCCCGAAGAGCGGCGACATCGTCGTCTGCAATTCCGACGGGCTTGATAAGGTGATAGTCAAGCGCTGCATCGGCGTCGCCGGCGACGTAGTCACCGTAAACTATGAAACGGGCACCGTGACCGTCAACGGCACCGAAATGGATCAGAGCTTCATCAAGGAGCCGATGAGGGACGAGAACAACTTCGATCAGGCCTACAGAACAGGCGATCACGAGTACACCTACACCGTCCCCGACGGCACTATCTTTGCTATGGGCGACAACCGCAACCACTCCACCGACAGCCGCTGGTCGGCGGTCGGCTTCATAAGTACGGACGA
>CAMNBY010000226.1 GCA_946533615.1 uncultured Clostridia bacterium | reverse complement strand
GCTGCGGCTGTCGGGCTTTCCGCTGCCGAACAGAAAAAGCATCAGGTGGCCTCTGCCGAGCCCGAGACCGACGAGATCGCAGAGCGGCTCGAGGAGATCGACCGCGAGCAGCAGGAGCTTGACGAAAAGATAGCCGAGGCGGATTCCTCGGCAGAGGGCAAGCGCCGCAAGCTCGAGGCCGTTGACAAGAAGATCAAGAGTATCGGCAAGGAGATCGCCGCCTGCGAGGAATACTCCGCGCAGCTCGAGGACGAGATGGTCGCGCTTGACGAGAAGATGCGCAAGACTCAGGCCGACCTCGAGGAGCAGGACGCAAAAATCAGGCAGGAGCTTGACGACTATATGGGAAGGCTGCGGGCGCTGTACCTTGCGGGCTCTTTTTCCTATACCGATGTTATCCTCGAGTCAAGCGATTTCTATGATGTGCTGATGCGTGCGGAGCTTATCAGCCGTGTCGCCAAGCACGACAGCGACGAGCTTGACCGAATGCTTGAAAGATATGATGAGATCAAGGCCCTGCAGGCCGAGCTTGATGCCGAGTCCGCCGAACTGAAAGAGAAGTCCTCGGAGTATTCCGACAGGTACACGGAGCTGACGGATTCTCAGGCCGAGCTTGAAGAGCTGAAACAGAAGTACGGCGACGAGCTTGAAGCCATTCAGGACGAGCTTGACAGCTATGAGGAAGAGCAGGAGCGCATCGACGAGGAGCGCCGTCAGGCGACTACAACTACAACGACCACAACTACAACGACGACCACGCCGCCTCCCGAGCCCGAGCCGGAGGAAACTACTACCACGGCCAAAAAGACTACCACTGCTCCACCCGAGACCGCTGCGCCTGCGGAGACCGCTGCTCCCGCCGAGGAGGAGCCCCCCGAGCAGACCACAAAGCAGACAACAAAAGCCACCACCAAGCAGACGACAAAAGCGACCGAGGCTCCCGCGCCTGCTGCTCCCGATGCGAGCAAGGCCGAGACCGTTGTGGCCTACGCCAAGAGTAATGTGGGCGGCAGCTATGTCTGGGGAGGCGCCAGCTTCAAGGCCTGCGACTGTTCGGGTCTGGTGATGCTCGCCTACTCGCAGGTCGGCATAAACCTGCCCCACTACACGGGCTATCAGGCCACCTACGGCAGGGAAGTCGCATACGCCGATATGCAGCCGGGAGACTGCATCTACTTCGGCACCTCTCCCGCAAATTCATATCACGTTGCAATGTACATCGGCGGCGGCAGAATGGTACACGCCGAGAACAGCCGCACAGGCATAGTCATCTCGAATGTGGCGACGTTCTCGATCTACAACCACATCTGCTGCATCAGAAGATTTCTGTGATGCGGGGGGTCCGTAATGATCGGAAGGATACATTCTACCGAGAGCTTCGGGACCGTTGACGGCCCGGGGATAAGATTTGTTGTGTTCATGCAGGGCTGCCCGATGCGGTGCCTTTACTGCCACAACCCCGACACCTGGGAGGTCTCGGGAGGCACCGAGCGCACAGCAGACGACCTGCTCCGGGAGTACGACGGCGTTAAGGAGTTCCTGAAAAACGGCGGCATCACCGTAACGGGCGGAGAGCCCCTGATGCAGCTCGGCTTTGTGACCGAGCTTTTTGAAAAAGCAAAGGCTCGCGGGATCCACACCTGCCTTGACACCTCGGGGGTCTGCTTTGATCCCGAGAACGAGGGAAAAGTACAGAAATTTGTACAGCTTTGCAAGGCCACCGACCTTGTGATGCTCGACATCAAGCACATAAACGACGAGAGCCACAGGCGCCTGACGGGGCATTCCAACCGCAATATCCTTGCCTTTGCCGAGTTCCTGAGAGATCGGGGAGTGACACTTTGGGTGCGTCATGTTGTCGTGCCCGGGCTGAACGACGACGAAAAGAGCCTCTTCGACCTGGGGCGCTTCCTGTCAAAGCTCAGGAACCTGAAAGCGCTGGACGTCCTGCCGTATCACACGATGGGAAAGATAAAGTACGAGCAGCTCGGGCTTGAATATCCGCTGGGAGATACTCCAGCCGCAGACAAGGCGCTTGCGGTCAAAGCAAGAGACACCATTATGCGGGGCATCAGGGCGGGACTCAAAGAAAAACAGACAGGGGGAAAGGAATAACTATGGAGATCGGAGAGATCGGGATAAGCGACCTCGACATTTACCTTACAAGAATGCAGCGCTCGATACTTGACAAGATGTTCTTTATCGACAAGGTATTCGAGCCTTTTGACAATATCGTGGACTTCGGCTGTGCAAACGGCGAGCTTATCAAAGCCATGCTGCCGATGTTCCCTGATTACAGGTACACGGGCTATGACATCAGCACCGAGATGATCGAGGCCGCCCGCAAAAACGTTCCCGAGGCGGAATTCTATGACTGCTGGGACGAGATCAGGGCGCCCTTTGAGCGCAGCCTGCTGAACATCTCGAGCACTATCCACGAGGTCTATTCCTACGGTACGGAGGCCGAAATCGAGGAGTTCTGGAGCAGGGTATTCGGCAGCGGTTTCCGCTATGTCGCGATAAGGGACATGATGTTCTCGGACGCGCAGGACGGCCCCGTAAACGAGCGGCAGCTCGCGGCTGTGCGAGAGAGCGGGTATTCCAAGTGGCTCGCGGACTTCGAGGCCGTCTGGGGAGAGGTCAGAACGCAGCGGCTGCTTGTCCATTTTCTGCTGAAATACAAATACACCCAGAACTGGGACAGGGAAGTACACGAAAACTACTTCCCGATCTCGGCCGAGGAGCTTGTTAAGCGCATACCGAACAGCTATCGGGTGGTGCTGCGCGATACGTTCACGCTGCCGTATACCGCGTGGCAGATCAGGAAGGACTTCGGCTTCACCCTACGCGAGCACACACATATAAAACTAATTCTTGAGAGGAAATAACATGAGCTTGAATTCAACGCCCTCGGGCGACAGAGTACATATTGGCATCTTCGGGCGGCGGAACGCAGGAAAGTCCAGCCTTGTCAACGCACTTACGGGACAGCAGCTCGCGATAGTCTCGGAGGTGGCAGGCACCACCACCGACCCTGTTTCAAAGGCGATGGAGCTGCTGCCGCTGGGACCCGTGGTGATGATCGACACCGCAGGGCTTGACGACGAGGGCGAGCTGGGAGAGCTAAGGATAAAAAAGACCTACCAGGCGCTGAACCGCACAGACATCGCCCTGCTTGCCGTCAGCGCAGAGGAAGGCATGAGCGACTTTGACCGCCGGCTTCTTGAGCGCATCAAGGCCAAGGGGCTTTCCTATATCGTTGTTTACACCAAGACCGACCTTGCCGATGCTCCCGAGCCAGCGGAGCACGAGGCCGCTGTCAGCGCCCTCACGGGAGAGGGGATATCCGCCCTTAAAGAGCGCATTGCCGCCCTCGCAAAGCAGGAGAAGCCGCAGTTCCCGATAATCGCCGACAAGGTGCAGCCGGGAGATGTGGTCGTACTTGTTATACCGATAGACGCAGCAGCGCCCAAGGGCAGGCTCATCCTGCCGCAGCAGCAGACCATCAGGGAGCTGCTCGAATGCGGCTGCACAACAGTTTGCTGCCGCGAGACCGAGCTTGTCGGGACGCTTGCCTCGCTTGCAAAGAAGCCGCGGCTGGTCATCACCGACTCGCAGGCCTTCAAGCGTGTGGCGGCGGACACTCCGCAGGACATTGCGCTGACCTCGTTTTCTATCCTGTTCTCGCGGCACAAGGGCGACCTTGAAACTCAGGTGAAGGGCGCCGCGGCTCTTGACAGCCTGCGTGACGGCGACAGTATACTTATCTCGGAGGGCTGTACACACCACCGCCAGTGCGGCGACATCGGGACGGTGAAGCTTCCCGCCCTGCTGAAAAAAAATACGTCAAAAAACTTCAGGCTTTCCTTTACCAGCGGCACCGAGTTCCCCGAGGACATCTCGGGCTACAGCCTTGTGATACACTGCGGCGGCTGTATGCTTGGCGAACGTGAGATGAAGTACCGCATCAAGACCGCCTGTGACGCAGGTGTCCCGATCACGAACTACGGCGTTGCGCTTGCACAGATGAACGGTATCCTCGGCCGCAGTCTTGAGATATTCCCCGAGACCGCGGCGCTTCTGAAGGGGGGTGAAAAGAATGGATAAGCTTTTCAGAGTCAGAAAGGAGGACAGAGGCGGCGTCACCGGGGCGGTCTCGGCGATGCTCGGCATCGGCCTTATCATTGCGTTCGTTTTCAGTGTCACCGCCGCAGGCCACTATCCGGGAGAGATCACCGACCTTGTGTTTGTGGTGCTTCAGTTCGGGTTTGTGGTCGCAGGGCTCTCGTCGCTTCTTGACGATGGCCTGTTTGTCCTGTGCCGTGCTCTCTCTCTGCTGGTGATCGCAGGCGCCTCTGTCATTTTGTTCCTGTTTGCAGGCACCGAAAGCATATACGGCGGCTTTGGCTTTCTTTCCAAGATGCTGCTTGTCATGAAATGTGCAGCTGTGTTCATAGCTGCCGCAGCGATGCTCTTTGCCGGGAGCGACAGGCTCAGGGGGATAATCGGGTTTATCGGCGTTGGTGCTGTGGCGCTGGACTTTATCATATTCGTGCTGCTGGTCTTAAACTGCGGCAGCAGGAGCCTCGACTTCTCGTCGATGTGGATACTTGCATATCTTACCGACAAGAACGATATCATCTACGTTTATAAATACGATCTTATCTGGCTGTTTGACGGAGGGGTGCTTGCCTGTATGGCGGAGCCGCTGCTCAGGAGCCACGGCAATGACCCCACACCCCCTCCTGAGCCGCAGATGTATGTTCCGCCTATGCCGCCTGTCTACGGCCAGCCTGTTTATCAGCAGTACCAGCAGCCGCAGTATCAGCAGTATCAGCAGCCGACACAGCAGCCCTACACGCAGACCGTCTATCCCGCCCCCGAGGATCATCAGCACGACCCGCTGTTCCAAACCTACTACAAGCCCGGGACGCAGCCCTATGCAAAGGGCACACCTGCTCTTACGGAGCAGCAGCAGCTCGCACGCCTCGACGATCTCTACGCACGCGGCGTTATAACCTATCAGGATTACCAGAACCAGAAGGCAGATATACTGGACGGGTTCTGACCATCAGGCTGTCCCGAGGCTTGCGGGGCGGCCTGAAATTTTTTTGCAGGCTTGTTACCTTTTTGCCCTCTGAGGAGATCTTTATACAGGAGGTGAGAGTATGCGCGAAACGGAAAACAGTATGAGCCTCGGCGAAGTTATGCAGCGCTACAAGCAGACCGTCTACGGCCTTGCGATGTCGCAGCTTTGGAACAGGAACGAGGTCTGGGACGTATTTCAGGAGGTCTTTCTTACATATTTCCGCAAGGCGCCTCAGTGTGAGAACGAGCAGGCACTGAGGGCGTGGCTCGTGCGCACTACGCTCAACCTTTGCAGAAGATCGAACAAGAGCAGCTGGAACACCCGCGTTGAAAAGCAGGAGAACGCAGGCGAGAACGAGGCAGTTGAGTTTTCGACCCGCGAGGAGAGCGAGGTCTTCTCGGCGTTGCGGGAGCTGAAGGAAAAATACCGCGTCCCCGTTTACCTGTTCTATTTTGAAGAGATGACCGTCGCGCAGACAGCGGAGGTGCTCGGCATAAGTCAGGCCGCCGTCAAGATGCGCCTCTCCCGCGCAAGAAGGCTGCTGAAAAAAAGATTGGAGGGCGATTATTTTGAATAGAGATATATTCCGCTCGATGTGCTCGCAGCTCACACCCGACGAAAGCCTTTTGCAAAGGACCTTGCAGCTTGCAGAGGAGCACGACGAGCCGAAAGATGAAGAAAGCGAGCAGGCGGTGCGTGCGGAGCCTGTGCTTAAAAAACGCAGACTTGGCGTCGCGGTGGCGGTGCTTGCTCTGGCGCTGGGCGTTGGCGCGGTCTTCGGGATCACACGTCTGAACAGAAAGGAAGCAGCCCCGGAGCAAGCCTTGGATAAAGCGCCTGCACAGCCCGACGACCGTCCGCTGACAGACGAGGGATACTTCAACAAGGCGGTCGATGCGGCGTATCAGCTTGAGCTCGGTATGCCTTTTGGCCAGGCGGTAGATACCCTTGTCGGCCTTGGCGGCGAGGATCCCCTCTTTGCTGATGACCCCGCAGATGATCTGATCTGTGATGCCGTAGTGGACTTCGGGAAATACAGGCTGCTTCTGAGCGAACAGAGCGACAGGCTGAACACCGTTGAGATCATGCAGCTGCCTGACGGAATGGCCTTTGAGCTTATCCCCGTTACCTATTACACCGCGCGGGATCTCGTTGGCTGCAGAGAGACAGACGAGGCCATTGGAAAGTGGCTCACTGCAAGAAAATACACCACAAGAAGCGAGATCACAGCCGCCCTTGGCGCACCCGAAAAAAGCAGCGGCCTTACAGACACCTACGGGTGGATAAGATTCAACTACTTTGAGGACGGCAGGCTGGAAAACGCTGAGATCCGTTCGCAGCTGCTTGGATATTGGCGCCTTCTGCGTGACGAAGATATCCAGATAGTTGACGATGAGGTGTATGCCGAGAATGATGCTATCTTTGGCGAGGAAAAGAACGAGCTTGACTACAGTATCAATTCTGCTATGTACTGTCTGAGGTTCATGAGCCCCGATATGCCCGCGGCAGAGGCGCGGAAGATAATGGCCTTTGCAGCAGCAGAAAAGCCGAAGGTGAAGAGCCGCAGCGGCGGCACGACCGAGACCTACAGCCTTGGCGGCTGTGATGTTATACTCGGCATCACAGATACCGAAAAGCTGTGGTATGCTGATATCAGCAAGGCAGGGAGCGACACATCCACGCCGATCATGCCGCTGCCATCTCAGAAAGAACTGTTCGGAATGGACAGGTCTGACGACTATACCGACATGCTCGGCGCGTGGTACAGTGTCATTGACTGCCGCACAAGAGAAAGCGTCAGAGCCGTACTCGGCGAGCCGCAGGTCAGCAAACGCACCTATGATGTCTACAGCTTCGGAAATGAAAAACTGATGGTTCGCTTTGCTTTTGAAAGCAAGGTGGTTGGCTTCATGCACTATGACCGGCAGCTGGATCACTGGTTCGAGCTCTCAAAGAGATATACGACCGAAGCGCCTGCACAGCCCGATGATACCGAGCCATCGGGGGATAATTTCCCCGAAATGCTGAAGCCGTATGTGGGACACAGGAGCAGTGAGTACGATACTGATTTTGACCGCATGATGGCAGATGTTGCAAATCTGACAGCTGCTGACCGCGATGTGTTTTTTGATGACTTTGAAAGCTTTGGCGATCCAATAGGATCAGGTCTTCTTATTTCAAGCTTTTACGGTGCAAAAAATGACGGTACGGTGCATTCTCAGACCAAGTATTACCGTTATGGCCCATATATGCTTAGGATATGGGGAAATGTAGATGAAGAGCCAAATGAGGAACTGCCGGTGAAGTATGGACAGCTATTAGTTAGCGTTGAACGGTGGGGAAACTTAGACACAGGGTGGGTCGCTCCGTATGTAAGTCTAAGAATAATCAGCGAGGACGGCACAGACCTACCTGTCGAATCACACACTAAGGAAGAGATAGATGAGTTAGCTTACATAATTGAAGACCCGAAATTATTGGATCAGGTTCAGGATAGGAATGAGTCTTTCGGTCGGTGAATAGCAGCGTTGCGAGAGCCCGGCGAAACAAGGAAGCGATAACGCTCAAAAGGACATCGGTGCCGAAATGCACAGAGATGTCCTTTTTTGCGCGGCTTTTTTTGGCTTTACTTTTTGTCGGAACTGTGCTATAATAAATGCGGTGATATTATGGATTATAAATTCTTTGCCATGATCTCGCGGATGAAGTATATCGACCGCTGGGCGCTCATGCGAAATACGATAAACGAGAACCTGAGCGAGCACTCGCTTGAAACGGCGTTCATCGCCCATGCGCTGGCGCTCCTCGGGAACAAGAGGCTCGGGAAGAGCTATTCTCCCGAAAGGTGCGCTCTGCTTGCAATGTACCACGACGCCACGGAGATAATCACGGGCGACCTGCCGACCCCGATAAAATATTACAACAAGCAGATAAAGTCGGTCTACAACGAGATCGAGGAAAACGCCGAGCGGCAGATGCTCTCCTATCTGCCCGAGGATCTGAGAGAGGACTACGCGCCGCTGTTTTCAAGGACAGAGGAGGAAGCGGAGCTCTGGCGGATAGTCAAGGCCGCAGACAAGCTCTCGGCACTGATAAAGTGCATCGAGGAGAGAAGAATGGGCAACGAGGATTTTGCCTCTGCCGAGAGGTCAACGCTTGAAGCCATACACAAGCTTGCCTGCCCCGAGGCCGAGATGTTCCTCGAGGAGTTTATACCGCCTTATGACCTTACGCTGGACGAACAGTGCTGATATTTGTTATAGAAGGGTGATTTTTTGGACACTTTAGTATCTGCTTCGATGCTTGCCGCAGATTTCAGACAGCTCTCGACAGAGCTTTCAAGGGTCGCGGAGGCAGGCGCCGACTGGCTGCATTTTGACGTCATGGACGGCGTTTTCGTTAAGAGCATCTCCTTCGGGGAGCCTGTGCTGAAAAGCATTTACGCCGACTGCCCGATGCCGATAGACGTTCACCTTATGATCGTTGACCCTATCCGCTATGTCGAGAACTACGCGAAAATGGGCGCATATAACATCACATTCCACGCCGAGGCTGCCGAGGACATCGGCGCCGTGATAGACAAGCTCCGTCAGCTGGGAGTCAAGGTGGGTATCTCCGTGAAGCCCGCAACGCCGATCAGCGCCGTCGAGCCGTATTTCGACAGAATAGATATGCTGCTTGTGATGACGGTCGAGCCCGGCTTCGGCGGACAGGTGTTCCTGCCCGAAACTCTTGACAAGGTCCGTCAGGCCGCGGCGATCAGGGCAGAGAGGGGACTCTCCTTCCGCATCGAAGTTGACGGAGGCATAAACGGCGAGACCGCTCCGCTTGTGCGCGATGCAGGCGCCGATGTGCTGGTCTCGGGAACGTATCTCTTCAAGGCCGCCGATCCGCAGGCAACAGTCAAAGAGCTGAGAGGATAAAAACAGACCCGCAGTGTGAACATTCACTGCGGGTCGTTTTGTTTTATTGTTTTATTCTGCAAGCTGAGCTTCAAGCTCTGTGGCTGTGAAGCTCAGGCTGTTCTGCTTTTCGTCCGCCGGAACGAACTTGTCGCCCTGCCTTGTGTAAAAGCCCTGCATCTGGTTGGGCGTCCACATCGGCAGCGAGAGGTCGTTCTCTTTGTAGTTTGTGAAGAACAGATATTCGCCGCCCTCGTCGATGTATACGGCGTTTTCGCTTATCAGCTCCTTTTGGTCGCCAAGCATCTTGACCTGCACATCGCTCTTTTCCTTGACATCACCCTTGTAGGTCTTTGTGACCGTGACGTCGTACACTGTGTAGCGAATGATGTTCGGCGCATCAACGTTGGTCTTGCTTTCATCGACTATAGCGCCTGTGCTGTCGTCGATATATTCGCCGTGAGCCTTGTTTACCTTGCCCTCAAAGACAGCCATGCTGTTGCCTGCAAGAGCCGAAAGGTCGTCATAATACGGCTC
>CAMNBY010000225.1 GCA_946533615.1 uncultured Clostridia bacterium | reverse complement strand
GGGCACGGACAGCCTTGAAAGCATGACGATCCCGCGAAGCGTTACAAAAATCGGAGATTTCGCCATTTGGTATTCGGTCATCAAATGCTATGCAGGCAGCTACGCCGAAAGATACGCAAAGGAAAACAGCAAGCCCTACGAGATCATCGAGGAATGATACAAGGCAGCGAGCCGCACAAAGCCAAAATGAAACTCTGCACCGGGCAAATTTCATTTTTCTCAAAAAAATACCGCATTACCCCTTGAAAAATGCAGGAAAAAGTGGTACAATATATCTTGGAAATATTTTTATGAAAGAAGGACTTCACTATGGAAATCAAAGTAGAGCTTACCAAAACGCCCAAGGCCAAGCCTCAGGACGAAACAAAGCTCGGCTTCGGCCACATTTTTACTGACCATATGTTCGCTATGAACTATGACACCGGCAAGGGCTGGCATGACGCACGCATCGTGCCCTACGGCGAGATCTCGCTCTCCCCTGCCGCTATGTGCCTGCACTATGGTCAGGAGATCTTCGAGGGTCTTAAAGCTTACCGCCGCGCTGACGGTAAGATCCAGCTGTTCAGACCCGACGAGAACTACAAGAGACTCAACAACTCCGCAAGGAGAATGGTCATCCCCGAGATCGACGAGGAGTTCATGATCGAGGCTACCAAGAAGCTGGTATCTATCGAGAAGGACTGGGTGCCTCACACCGACGGCGCCGCTCTCTACATCAGACCCTTCATCTTCGCCACCGATCCTTACGTTGGCGTTAGACCCGCAGATCACTATCTGTTCCTCATCATTCTCTCTCCCTCGGGCGCTTACTACTCCACAGGCCTCAACCCCGTTAAGATCTACGTTGAGAACAACTACGTCAGAGCAGTACGCGGCGGCACGGGCTTTGCAAAGACCGCTGCCAACTACGCTATCTCCCTCAAGGGACAGGAAGAGGCTCACGAGCAGGATTACGAGCAGGTGCTCTGGCTGGACGGCGTTGAGAGAAAGTACATCGAGGAAGTCGGCTCCATGAACATCTTCTTTGTTATCGACGGCGAGGTAATCACCCCCGAGCTTCAGGGCTCTGTACTTCCCGGCATAACAAGAAAGTCCGCGCTCGAGGTCTGCAAGTCCAAGGGCATCAAGGCCACCGAGAGAAGGATCACCATTCAGGAAGTCGCCGACGCTTATGACGCAGGCAAGCTGGACGAAGTATTCGGCACAGGCACAGCCGCCGTTATCTCCCCTGTTGGTCACCTCAAGTGGGGCGACAAGATCATGACGATCAACAACAACGAGATCGGACCCATTTCCCAGATGCTCTACGACACCATGACAGGCATCCAGTGGGGCAAGATCGAGGACACCTTCGGCTGGACAACACCCATCGAATAAGACCGCATAGCTTAATAACAGATAATAAAAACGGTATCTCTCCCCCTCGGGGGCGAGGTACCGTTTTTCATGTTTTTTCATGCTCGGGAAATGCGCCTCAGAAAAGCTCTCTCATCTGCCCGATCAGCTCGCCGAAGAGCTTCAAAGCGTCGGTGACAGGCTTGGTGGTGGACATATCCACTCCCGCGATCTTCAGCAGCGAGATCGGGTCTGTCGAGCAGCCGCCCGAAAGGAACCTGATATAATCCTTCACGGCAGGCTCGCCCTCGGTAAGTATCCGCTGCGAGAGCGCAATGGCCGCCGAATAGCCCGTTGCATACTGGTAAACATAATAGTCGTAATAGAAATGCGGTATACGCGCCCATTCAAGGCTTATCTCCTCGTCAAGCACAATGCCGTCGCCGAAGTAGAGGCGGTTGAGCTCCTTGTAGATGTCGCACATCACCTCTGCGGTGAGAGCCTCGCCCTCTGCCGCAAGCTCGTTGATCTTCAGCTCGAACTCCGCAAACATCGTCTGCCTGTAAAGCGTGGTGCGGAACTGTTCAAGGAAGTAGTTTATCAGGTATGCCTTCTCCTTCTTGTCGGACGTGTTTTTCAGCAGGTACTGCATCAGCAGCGCCTCGTTGCAGGTCGAGGCCACCTCCGCCACAAAGATAACGTAGTCGGAATAAGCCACGGGCTGGTTCCTGTTCGAGAGATAAGAATGGATCGCGTGACCCATTTCGTGGGCTATGGTGAACATACAGTTAAGGGTGTCCTTGTGGTTCAGCAGGACATAGGGGTGTACTCTCGCGCCTGCGGAGTAAGCGCCGCTGGTCTTGCCCTCGTTCTCATAGACGTCTATCCAGCGGTTGTCAAAGCCCTCGCGCAGTATCGCAAGATAGTCCTCGCCCATAGGCGCCAGCGCTTTCAGTACGGTCTCCTTTGCCTCCTCAAAGCTTATCTTCATGTCAAAGTCGGAAACGATAGGCGTGTAGAGATCGTAGAAGTGCAGCTCGTCAAGCCCCATCAGCTCCTTCCTGAGCTGAACGTAGTCGTACATATAGTTCATGTTCTCGTGTACGGCCTCGATCAGATTGGTGTAGACCTCCACGGGCACCTCGTTTGCTTCAAGAGCCGCCGCAAGAGAGGAGGGATACTTCCTCGCCTTTGCGTAGAACTGCACGCTCTTGATCTGTGCCGAGAGCGTGGAGGCGCAGGTGTTGCGGAAGCTGCCGTAGGTCGAATACATAGACTCGAAGGCGGACTTTCTAAGCACACGGTCGCTGTCCTGCACCAACGGGATATAGCTGCCGTGGGTCACCTGATGCGCTTTGCCGTCCTTGTCAACTGCGTCGGGGAAACGCAGGTCAGCATCAGAGAACATGGAATAGATATTCTCGGGAGCCGATGTCAGCTCGCCTGTCATCGCCAGTATGCGCTCCTCAGCATCGGAGAGGATATGCTCCTTCTTGCGCCTTACGCGGTCAAGATTGCGGCGGTAGAGCTCAAGCTCCGGCACAGCCTTGTAAAAGCCCTCGAGCTTCTCCTCGTCGATCGCTATGATCTCGGGGGTCTCAAAGCTTCCTGCGGCGTTCAGCTCGACAAAGGCGGTCTCGAGCTGGCCTATCATTCCCTGATAGAAGGGGTTGGCGGTGTCCTCGTCCGAGCGGCGCTGGGCGTAATTCCCGAGGCTGTCCGCAAGCACGGAGATCTCGTCGCCGACCCTCAGAAACTCCAGCAGCACCTCGCCGTTCTCGCCGAGCCTGCCCTTGAAGGCCTTGACCCTCCCGGGCATAGCCTGCATCTTTTTAAGATCTTCCCTCCACGCCTCGTCTGTGGGATAAATGTCTTCGAGCGCCCAGGTGAATTCCACGGGCACCTCGCTTCTCTTCGGTATTCTTTCTTCTGCCATAACGGTACTCCTTTTCTATGCGGGTCAGCCGGGCTTCCCGCTGCCTGATAATATTTTACCATATCCGGAGAAAAAAGTAAAGCCCTTACACGATCAGCAGGCGCAGCCGCTCCTCCAGCTCAAGACACTCGGCCGCAAAATCGTCCGAGCCGTCGGTGTACATGGCTTTAAGGCGTGCCACACGGCAGGAGATCTCCTCAAGCCTGTCGGTTCTGACGAAAAAACCGAGCTGCCGCCTGACACTGCTCCAGCGCCTTTCAAGCTCGTCGAGACGCGCAAGAGCGGTGTCGGGCTCCCGATACGCCGCAAGCACAGCATCTGTCATGTCGCAGAGGCTCTCGCTGCGGTCAAGGACAGAGTGACGGGCATAGAGCGACACAAAGGCCACCACGGCCATCAGCAGCCCGCAGATCACCAGCCGCTTCACAGGCAGTCCTCCTTTTTTATCACCGTGTAGGCGCCGCTGCGTTCTGCGGTCATGATGAAAATATCCTCCTCGCGGCAGCCCTCGGCGTGAAGCATCTTCCGCGCCCATTTCACGTCCCGCCCGATGGCAGAAAGAGCGTCGGGCATCAGCTCTCCGTCGGCGCCCACGAGCAGCGGCGGATCCTTGCCCTTGGAATCCTGCTTTGTGCAGACCGAGACCTGACCCGTGGTCTCGACCACAGCCAGCTGCACCTCAGAAATATCAAACACGTCCATCTGCCGCAGCGCCTCCATAAGATCGTCGACCGAGAACCGCAGCTCCTTCAGCAGCGAGGCGTTGACCCTGCCCTGAGTTATTATCATCTTCGGCTCGCCCGAGACAAGCTTCCGAATTCGGCGGCTGCGCAGTGTCAGCTGCGACACAAAGACATCAAGACACACCAGCGTGACTATCGGTATCACGCCCGTGAGCATCGGCAGCGAGCGGTCCTCGATCGGCAGGGTCGCGATGTTCGAGAGCAGTATCGTTATCACAAGCTCCGAGGGCTGTAATTCGCCTATCTGCCGCTTCCCCATCAGCCTTACCGCAGCGATTATAAGAAAATAGAGCACCGCCGCTCTCAGCAGCACAGTAAGCATGGCTCCTCCCTCCTTTGCACGACTGTTATCTGTTCTATTGTCTGCGGTTTTCGGGGAATTATTCTCGGTACTTTTTCATTTTTCCGCGGCATATATATTATCACAAACATTCAAGGAGGGACCTTTCATGACAGACACTAAGCTAAAGGACATCATCAACGCGCTGGCACACGGCACCTCTCCGGCGAACATCGAAGCCTCGGAGGGCGTGACCTGTGAGGAGATCGCGCTTATCGCCGAAAATCACGCAGACGAGATCTGCCGACGGAGAGCCGAGCTCGAAGCCCGACGCAGCAGGGTGCAGGCGCTGCCCGTCTTCGGCATCGACGTTTCCGCCTGGCAGGGCGTGATCGCGTGGAACCGTGTGAAAAACGACAGAAACAGCGGCTTCGCGATGCTCCGAGCTGCCTGCGGGCAGGAGCCCGACACCCGCTTCGAGGAGAACTACCGCGGCGCAAGGGCGGCAGGCATTCCCGTCGGGGCTTATCTTTACTCGATGGCTCTCGGCGAAGCGGAGGCCGAAGCCGAGGCCGAGCTGCTGCTCTCGCTGGTCAAGGACAAGGAGCTCAGCTATCCGCTGGCGCTCGACATCGAGGAGGAGCAGCAGGTAAAACTCGGCGCCGACAAATGCTCGGCGATCATCACGGCCTTCTGCGGTCGGCTCGAACAGGACGAGCGCTACGTCTGCCTTTACTCCTACGAGGATTTCCTGCTCAGCTGCGTCACCGAGGACGTCAGGCGCAAGTACGACCTCTGGGTCGCCGATGTGGGCGGCACGCCAAGGCTCTCGGGCGGCATGAGGCAGTATTCCTTCTCGGGCGCGGTCCCGGGCATCAGCGGCAGGGTCGATCTTGACGAGGCCTACAAGGACTACCCAAAGATCATCGCCTCGATGAAAAAGCGATAACTGCAAAAGCGGCATACCCTCTCGCGAAGGTATGCCGCCTGTCATTCAGTTCAGAATATCTGTCCGTTCACTTGACTTTAACTCTTTTTATCTCGCTGTAGTTGCCGTAGCGCTTGCCGTCTATCGTGACGTAGGCGCGGTACTTGACATACCAGGTCTCGCCCGTCTCGGGCACAGACGAAAAACGCTCGCTAAGCTTGGAAATATCCTCGGTCTCGTAGGTGTGGACGCCGCTCTTGAAGCTCTTGTCCTTCGAGTAGAGCACCTCGTAGCCCGTGGCGGAGCTGTTCTTCTTCCATGTTGCCCTGAATGCCGACTTCGCGGCCTTGAGCTTCAGCTCTGCCGGTGCAGGCTTGATGACGAACGTGGTCTCGGCCTCGCCGTAATGTCCGTTCTTTCCCTTGATCGTAACGGTGGCGGTGCCGACCTTCTTGTTGTTCTTGTATTCAACGGTGTAGTCCGAAGCAGGCACCTTGTTGCCCTGAGTATCGGTAACGATCAGCGAGGGCTTTATCTCCTTGCCCGAATAGGTGTAGGAGGCGTACCTCGGCTCTGCGGATACTATGCCGCAGGCGGCGGTGATGCTCTCGACCTCGCTGTAGGTGCCGCAGCGTGTGCCCTCTGTCGTCCCGTCCGCGGTTATGAAGGCGCGCACCTTGATATACCACTTCTCGCCGACCTTGGGCTTCTTGGTCAGGCTGACATAGTTCTTATCCGTAACGGTGACGGAGTAAACGTTCTTGCTGAAAGTCTTGTCCTTGGAGTAGAGCACCTGATAGCCTGAGGCGGTGCTGTCCTTTTTCCACTTGACCTTGATGGCGCCCTCGTTTGTGGTCAGAGACGAGATCTCATTCTTCTTGGGCTTGATGGTGAAGGTCTTTGTCACGGTCCCCGAATATCTGCCGATGCCCGTGACCGTCACGGAGGCGCTGTTGAAGCCGATCTCCTTGTTGTTCTTGTAGCTGAGGTCGTAGTCGCGGCCAAGCTTCAGCTTTTCGGGGCCGCTTCTTACTGTCAGATAGCTGCTGATGTCGAGCGCTGCGCCCGTATAGGTGAAGGCGGAATAATCGAGGGTGACATCAGCGGCGTCGATGGTCGCGGCCTCAGCGATATAATCGTCGATCGCGAGGGCGCAGACCTGCTCGGTCGGCAGCGCCTGTGTCTTGTTCTTCTTGCTGTTCGAGAAATTATAATACTGGTTGGAGGCGGATTCATAGCTTGTATAAAGCAGTCCGCCGTCGCTCACAAGCTCCTCCATCATATTGGGCGCCGACATCCCGTCGCCAAGCTTTGTAAGGGACACAGATCTCTTGCCGTTCTTCTCCTTGCCGATGCTGATATTATACAACTGCAGCACCGACTTGCAGTTGCGTCCCGGGGAGCTTGACACCGCAAGATAGCGGTAGCCGTCCTTGGTCAGGAGATCCATTCCGTTGGTGCTGCCGAGGCCAAGCGAAATGGTGGCGGTCTTTGCGGTCAGCTTGTAGCTCTTGTCCTTCTTTGAGGGCGCAAAGCCGCGGATAGTGTTGGCGCTCTCGTCGGGGCTGTAGGTGCCCACCCAGAGCAGGCCGTTCTTGCTGTCGTAGGCCAGATAAGATGCGGTAACGCCGCAGCTCACGTCCTTGCAGGCATATTTCGAGATGCTGACCGAGCCGCCCTTTTTAGCGGCGTCCTTGACGGTGTCCAGCGACACGGCATCAAGGCTGTTGTCGGTGCTCTTCGCGATCCAGACAAGCTTCCTGTCAGGGTCATAGGCGAGGCCGCCGACGTGGTTTATGTCTCTTGTCACGAGGGTACACTTAAGCTTCTGCGTTTTCTTGTCAACGACATAAAGCACAGAACGGTGCTGGCCCGTATGCTCCTTCGACTTGTACTTTGTTGCAGGATTGATATTTCCGCTGCATCCCGCACAGTAGGCGCTGATTATAAAATAGTCGTCCGTGGCGCAGATGCCCTGCGGCACCATGAAGGCAGTTTCGGAGCTGCCTGTCTTTGTGGAGCTTAGCCCGGGTATATCAAAGCTCTGCTCGTTCCTGAGGATATCGAGGAACTCGGGGCAGCTGCTCCTGAGCTCTTCACGCCAGTCCGAGGAGACGAGCTCTTTTTCGGAATAGAGGGTATAGCTGACGGTCGCCTTCGAGGGCTCGTAGGTGTCCACAAGTCCCGGGCAGGCCGCACCGTGAGGATTCACAAAAAACTGCACCCCAAGGCAGCAGAAGTCCTTGTCGCCGTCGGGGTTGAGGTCGGCGGTGTCAACGGTTATCCAAAGCCTGCCGTCCTCTTCAAAATTTCTTGTTCCCTCCACGGGCGAATACCAGTTCCAGGTGTCGCCTCCTGCGGCGTAGATCTGGGCTCCGAAGTCCATCTGGTCGCAGCTGTCGCTGGAGATCTCGGAAATATCCGCCACAAGGGTCAGCTTCCCAAGGCTCGTGACCTCCTCCCACGAATAGCTTCCGTCAAGTATTATGATATCCTTCGATTCGTTTTCAGTGCCCTGCTCAAAGGAATGGGTAAAGGTGCTTTTTGAGAGCTCGTGATCCATGACCAGCTCAGGCTCCTCGGCCTTTGGCGCAGTCACATCGACAGCAAGCTGTCCGCCCTCTCCCATACCCAGCACGGCGGCTGACAGCGCTCCCGCCATCAGTTCTTTTATCATATCTCTCCTCCTGAGCTAAATGCTGAAAAAGCCACAGGCCCGCCCGGTGGAGCAGGCCTGCTTGGATAGGAACGTATTACAGCACGGCTTTCTCAGTCTATCTTGTTATTTGCTATTACCTCTGCCACAAGGTTTGCAGGCAGCTGGTCATAGCGGATATGCTCCATCGAGTATGAGCCTCTGCCCTGAGTCATCTGGCGCAGGGTCATGGTGAAGTCGCTCATCTCGGCATCGGGCACCTCGGCAACTACTTCGGTAAGGCCCTTCTTCTCTGCCGGGTTCATTCCGAGAACTCTGCCGCGGCGCTTGTTCAGCTCGCCGATAACGTCGCCCGTGTTCTCGTCGGGAACGGTGACTGTCAGGCTGCTGATAGGCTCGAGCAGCATCGGCTCGGCCTTGGGGATGCCTTCCTTGAAGGCGATCGAGGCCGCGATCTTGAACGCCATTTCAGAGGAGTCAACAGGGTGATAGGAGCCGTCCACCAGTATTGCCTTTACGCCGACAACGGGGAAGCCTGCCAGCACGCCCTTCTTCATGCACTCCTGAAGTCCCTTTTCAACTGCGGGGAAGAAGTTCTTGGGAACAGCGCCGCCGAATACTCTCTCCTCGAATATCAGCTCGTCGGAGATGCAGGGCTCGAACTCTACCCAGATGTCGCCGAACTGGCCGTGGCCGCCCGACTGCTTCTTGTGTCTGCCCTGTACCTTTACCTTCTTGCGGATAGTCTCGCGGTAGGCGATCTTCGGAACAGAGGTCTCGATGTCAACGCCGAAGGTGTCGTGCAGCTTGGAAGCAACGGAATCCAGGTGCAGGCCGCCAAGGGTGGTGAGTATCATCTCGAGGGTGTCGGGGTTCTGCTCATAGCGGAGAGTCTTGTCTTCCTCAAGCAGACGCTGGATAGCGGCGGAGATCTTTGCCTCGTCGCCCGAGCCCTTTGCTCTTACAGCCATAGCATAGGTGGGAGCAGGGAAAGCGATCGGCGCGAACTTAACGACTCTTGCGGGGTCGCAGATAGTATCGTTGGTGTTGACGGTCATCTTGGTGGCTACGACTATATCGCCGCAGTATGCCTCTGCCACGTCGATCTGCTTCTTGCCGCAGAGCGTGAACAGCTTGCCGACCTTTTCGGCGGAGCCTGTGGAGGCATTAACGATATCCTTGCCCGTCCTGATGGTACCTGAATGGATCTTGAGGAAGCTCATCTTGCCGACGAAGGGGTCTGCAACGGTCTTGAACACGAAAGCAGAGAGCGGAGCGTCCTTGTCGCACTTTATCTCTACAGGCTCGCCGTTTGCGTCCTCTGCGAGCTTGGTGTCGTTCTCGGAGGGCGCGGGCACAAGCAGGGTGATCTCCTTCAGCAGCATATCAATGCCCGAAAGATCGATAGACGAGCAGCACACAACGGGTGTGATCTTGCCCTCGTTCATGCCCTTGTGGATACCGTCGATAAGCTCCTTCTGGGTGAAGGCCTCGCCGCCGAAGAATTTCTCCATAAGTTCCTCGTCGGTCTCGGCAACGGCTTCGGAAACGGCCTCGATAAGTCCGTCGATACGGTACTCCATATTAGCAGCCACCTCGGCGGTAGGCATATCGGTCTGGACGGCCTTGCCGTTCTCGTACTTGTATGCCTGCATCTCGATGAGGTTGACGTAGGAAACTATCTTTCTGTCGGCGATAACGGGGACAACAACGGGGCACACAGTCGGGCCGAACTCGGTCTTGAGCTGTGTCAGCACGTTGTTGAAGTTTGCGTTCTCGTCGTCGAGCTTTGTTACAACGAACATTCTGGGCTTGCCGTTCTCGGCGGCGCAGTCATAGGCCTTGTGGGTGCCTACCTTAACGCCCGACTTTGCGGAAACGGTTATCATCACGCAGCCCGAGGCGTTGATGGCCTCGACCATGCCGGCCTCGTAGTCGAACAGGCCGGGAGCGTCAAGCAGATTTATTTTCAGGTCGCCGCTCTCGAAGCACTCGAGGGAGGTATAGACCGAACACTTTCTCTTTATTTCTTCTGCGGTATAGTCGGATACCGTATTGCCGTCCAGGGTCTTGCCGAGACGATCGGTAACACCGCTCTTGAAAAGCAGAGCCTCAACGAGCGAGGTCTTGCCCGAGCCTGCGTGGCCGCATACTGCAATGTTTTTGATCTTTGTGCTGTCGTAGGTTTTCAACTGGATCCTCTCCTTGTATAGAATAAATGTGAGTTTGCGAAAAATGCAGCAAATAACCTGTGTTGGTATAAATGCACAATAAAACGCAACTGCATAGATTAATTATATAATATTTTCACACAAAAGGCAATAGCTTTTAATAATTTTCTTTTCGTGATTATGAACAAAAAATTAACCGATCTTTATGCACAATGCACGGCAGAAGACTTGTTGCGCCGTTTTTTTGTTACAAATGACGGTCTCTGGTCGCGTGCGGCACGCTGCACGGGCGGCGACAATCAGCAGAATGGAAGATAAATCGCGGCGCTGCAAGGGCTTTTTTGTCTAATTGCATACTTGACATTGCCTTGACCGCATATTATAATATATATGTAGAAATAGTTAAATTTTTTATAAGTCGGCTCGTTCGGCTTATAGATCATCGCTCTTCGGGTCTCACCGAGAGGGCAACTATGTTTGGAGGTATAATATGAACAACAGGTTTTGCCAGAAATGCGGCAATCCCCTTGCCGAGAACGAGCGCTTCTGCGGCAAGTGCGGAACTCCCGCCGAGGCTGCTCCTGCACCCGCACCCGCTCCCGAGCAGGCTGCTCCCGTTCAGGATATGCAGGCCACTATCTATGCAGGCGCCGAGGCCGCTCAGGCAGCACAGGAAACTGCGGCTCAGGAAGCTCAGCAGGCTGCCGATCAGGCTCAGACATTCGCAAACGACGCAGCACAGGCTGCACAGCAGACCGCAGATCAGGCGGCAGCATTTGCTAACGGCAATGCAGCTCCCTTCGATCCCGCAGCCGTTCAGGGCGCAGTACCCGCCGCGGCAGCTCCCGCCAAGAAAGGCCCGGGCGCAGCAGCAGTGATCGCAAAGTACAAGCTGCCCATCATCATCGCGGCTATCGTGCTTGTGCTTGGCATCGCAGGCTTCATCATTTTCAAGCAGCTCACCAAGTACGAGAAGATCGACAGCAAGGATCTGTTCGCCGTAAACTTCTCGGGTCTTAACGGACAGGGCACCGCGGTCGCATATCTCAACTGTGAAGAGGCTGTTCCCGCCTACATCAGATATTCCGATGATTTCGACGAGGAAGAGCAGGAGTACAGCGATTACTTCTCCGACGAGAAGAAGGCGCTCCTCAAGGCCTACAAGAAGGCAGGCAGCAAGAGCGACGCCACCAAGATGCGCAAGGCTCTGCTCAAGCAGAAGAACGACAAGTATGTCCTCAAGCTGAAGCTAAGCCAGGACAAGGAGCTCTCGAACGGCGACAAGATCACCTGCACGGTTGATTATGACGAGGACGAGCTCAAGGAAGCAAACATCAAGCTTGAGAACACCGAGTTTGAAGTTGAGGTCGAGGGCCTTATCGAGGCCGAAGAGCTTGATCTGTTCGAGGGCTTTGCACCCAAATTCTCGGGCGTGGACGAAAGCGGCGAGATGACCTATGACAGCACAAACGCCACCTACCCCTTCATCACCTACTACAGCTATTCAGGCTCGGGCCTCAAGAACGGCGACATTGTTAATATCACCGCCGAGATCGACACTTCAAAAATCGAAAACAAGCAGG
>CAMNBY010000224.1 GCA_946533615.1 uncultured Clostridia bacterium | reverse complement strand
CGACTGCGGTCGGCGATTTAGGGGCGCTGCCCCTAAAAACCCTGCCAAGGGCTAAGGCCGCCCTTGGAACCGGCCAATTTGTGGACAGTGAGGTTTTAGCTAAGCCTTGCGTGGGCGGTTTCCTCTTGCTCGACCCCTGCGCGGGCTTTTTCCTCCCACACAAATCCGTCTGACCCCCACCGTATCGCGCGGACTATTTTTCGACTCACACCGTTGTAAACGAGCTTGCGAGTGATCTCGCGTATTAAAAAAAGCTTGCCGCCGCTCACGCGAATCGGGCCGTGCGCCCTTAGCACCCGTCCGCCCTTAGGACGACCAGTATTTGCGGTCGAGGCTGCGGTATTGGACGGCGTGTGCTATGTGCTCCTTGCCGATGACCTCGCTGCCCTGCATATCGGCGCAGGTGCGGGCGACCTTCAGTATCCGGTCGTAGGCTCTGGCCGAGAGGCCAAGCTTGTCAAATACGCCCTTGAGCACCTGCTCGGCGGCGTCGGTCATCGGGCAGAACTTTTGCAGAACATCGCTCGTGATGCGGGCGTTGCAGGTGATGGACGTGCCCTTGAAGCGCTCGTTCTGAATGTCGCGAGCCGCCTGGACACGGCGCCTGATCTCGGCCGAGCTCTCCTCCTGACGCTTCGAGGAAAGATCGGTGAACTCTACGGGCGCGACCTCAACGTGTATGTCGAAGCGGTCAAGCAGCGGGCCGCTTACCTTTGAAAGATAGTTCTTCACCTGCTTCGGGTTGCAGATGCACTGGCGGGTCGGGTGCCCGAAATAACCACAGGGGCAGGGGTTCATCGCAGCTATCAGCATGAAGGAGCAGGGATAGGTGACGCTGCCCGAAACGCGGGAGATCGTTACCTGCTTGTCCTCAAGGGGCTGCCGCAGGATCTCGAGAGCTATGCGGGAAAACTCCGCAAGCTCGTCCAGAAACAGCAGGCCGTTGTGCGCAAGCGAGATCTCGCCCGGACGAGGCACCGAGCCTCCGCCCGAAAGCCCCGCCGCCGAAACAGTGTGATGCGGAGAACGGAACGGGCGCACCGTCACAAGCGGGTGATCCTTGTCCAGCAGACCCGCAACAGAGTGTATGTTCGTCGTCTCGATCGACTCGGCAAAGGTCATGCGCGGCAGGATCGACGGCATACGCTTTGCAAGCATCGACTTGCCCGAGCCGGGTGTGCCGATCATCAGCGCGTTGTGGCCGCCCGCAGCCGCGATCTCCAGCGCCTTCTTTGCCGAAAGCTGCCCCTTGACGTCGCTGAAATCAAGCGTCCCGAAATAGTCGGGCTCGCCGTCGGCTGCCGCCTGCGCGGGAAGCATCACCGCCTTGCCCGAAAAGTGCAGCACCAGCTGTGCCACGCTCTCAACGCCGTAGACCTTTATGCCCTCGACCACCGCCGCCTCACGGGCGTTGTCAAAGGGAACGTATATCTCCTCAAAGCCCAGCTTGCGGGCAAGAATAGTCATCGGCAGAACACCGTTGACCGCCCTGATCTCTCCGCTGAGCGAGACCTCGCCGATGAACTGCGCCCTGTCGGTCTGTTCAGCCGTTACAAAGCCCATCACCGACAGCAGCGCCACCGTGATTGCAAGGTCGTGCATCGAGCCCGACTTCTTCTTGTCGGCAGGAGCAAGATTCACCATTATTTTCTTTGTCGGGAAGGTGATGCTGCTTGAACGCAGCGCCGAGCGTATCCTTTCACGGCTCTCGCGGACCGCAGCATCTGCAAGCCCGACTATATCGAAGCTCTGCATTCCCTTGCTGGCCTCGATCTCGACCTCGACCGGAAAGGCGTTGAGCCCCATCAGCCCAAGGCTGTTTATCTTTGCAAACATATATCTACTCCGTTTTTATCAGTCGTCCGCTCAGCTCAAATGAACGTTTCAAAGAAGTCGAGCACGTCGGCAAAGACCTCGTCCTTGTTAAGCTCGTTCACAAGCTCGTGGCGGCAGCCCTCGTAAATGCGGATGCGGGCCGTGCAGCTGTACGAGATCAGCTTGTTGAACACCTTCTTCACGCCCTCGCCGTAGTCGCCTACGGGGTCGGCATCACCTGCAATGAGCAGCACGGGCAGATCCTTGCGGAGCGTCGAGAACCACTTCTCCTGGCTTACGAACCAGATCATGCGCCCAAGGTTCTCGAAGCCGTTCAGGGTGAAAACAAAGGTGCAGCGCTCGTCGTGAGCGTACATATCGACAATGTCGTCGTCGCGTGTTATCCAGTCGTAGGGGGTCTTGGGGTCGGCGATCTTCTTGCAGTACTGACCGAAGGCAAGGGAGTTGAGCCTGCGGCTGCGGTAGTGGTCGCTGTGGAGCTGCTTCTCGGCATCTACTGCCAGCAGCAGACCCTCGGCACCCTTCATTATGCCGTTTGTGCCGCAGAAAACGGCGGCTGTCAGCTCTCTGCCGAACCAGGTGCAGTACGCCCTGGCAAGAAAGCTTCCCATGCTGTGTCCGAAGAGGAAATAAGGCAGGCCGGGGTACTTGTCCTTCATCAGCTTTGTCAGGGTGTGCAGGTCGCGGACAAGTATGCGGAAGCCGTCCTTGGGGGCTATGTAGCCCCATTCCTCGGGCTCGGCGCTGTTGCCGTGGCCGAGGTGGTCGTTGCCGCAGACGATGAACCCCTTTGAGGCAAGAAATCTGGCGAAATGGTCGTACCTGCCGATGTACTCGCACATTCCGTGAGAGAGCTGGACGATGCCGCGGGGTTCGCCCTCGGGCATCCAGACACAGTAATATATATTGTGGACGCCGTCGCGGCTCTTATAAGTGGACTCTGTCATTGTTATCATGACCAAACCTCCTTTTAGATAATTGAGATAATATAAGTATATCACAAATCGCGCCGCCTTGCAAGAGGCTGAGTGTGCTTTTTTGTTGAAAATCTTCGTCACAGTGCACAATATTGTGGAAAAATATTAGGCCTATATGTGCATTGTATTAAACGGTGGTATTTGGTATAATAAGTATTGTTATACTGTTATGCAGCGCTGCTGCAAATAAAGACACGAAAGGGACAATTTATCATGTGGGCATTTGACAGTGTATTTTATCAGATATATCCGCTGGGCTTCTGCGGAGCGCCGTTCGAGAACGACGGCGTGCAGGAGCACAGGATCCTGAAAGTGCTGGACTGGATAGATCACATCAAGAAAACAGGCTGCAACGCGATCTACTTCTCGCCTGTGTTCGAGAGCGACACTCACGGCTACAACACACGCGACTACTCTAAGATCGACTGCCGCCTTGGCACGAACGAGGACTTCAAGAAGGTCTGCGACGCCCTGCACGAGGCAGGTATCCGCGTTGTGCTGGACGGCGTGTTCAATCACGTCGGCAGAGGCTTCTGGGCCTTCCGCGACGTGCTTGAAAAGCGCTGGGACTCGCCCTACAAGGACTGGTTCAACATCAGCTTCGACGGCAACTCCAACTACAACGACGGCCTGTGGTACGAGGGCTGGGAGGGTCACTACGATCTTGTCAAGCTCAACCTTCGCAACCACGAGGTAAAGCAGCACATTTTCTCCTGCGTCCGCCGCTGGCGCGAGGAATTCGGTATCGACGGCCTCAGGCTCGATGTGGCATACTGCCTTGACTTCGACTTTCTGAAAGAGCTTCGCGGCGTGTGCAAGGAGCTCGACCCCGAGTTCTTCCTGCTCGGAGAGCTGCTCCACGGCGACTATGCACGCTGGGTCAACGGCGAGATGCTCGATTCCGCCACTAACTACGAATGCTACAAGGGGCTGCACTCCAGCTTCAACTCGATGAATATGTTCGAGATCTGCCACTCGCTCAAGAACCAGTTCGGCCCCGAGCCGTGGTGCCGCTACAAGGGTATGCACCTGCTGAGCTTTGTGGACAACCACGATGTTTCGCGCATCGCATCTGTCTTGCAGAACGAGAAGCACCTGCCCCTCATCTACGCGCTGATGTTCGGTATGCCCGGCATACCCTGCGTTTACTACGGCTCCGAATGGGGCACGAAGGCCGACAAGAGCCAGGGCGACCCTGCTCTCCGCGTAAGCTTCGACCACCCCGAGGAGAACGAGCTCACGGCGTGGATCGCCAAGCTTGCCGAGGCGCACAAGTCCAGCAAGGCGCTGTGCTACGGCTCGATCTCGGTGCCTGTGCTGACCAACAGGCAGTGCATCATCGAGCGCGAATGCGACGGCGAGAGGGTGCTCGTAGCGATCAACGCAGATGCCGAGCCCTTCACGGCGCATTTCGATGCCCGCTGCGGCAGGGCCGAGGATATGCTCAACGGCGGCTGGCACGATTTCGGCGGCGGCAGCCAGCTCCCCCCCTACTCTGCCAACTTCTGGAAATGTGAGCGCTAAGGGCGCGGGGCTTCCTCGCGATACGGTGGCACTCAGAAGGATCCAGAAAGAGGATATTGCTCGCACGGGGCTTCCCTCTGACCTCTGATTTCTAACAACTAAAGCCCACGGTCTATTCCGTGGGCTTTTATTACTGCTTATCTTCGGGTTGGCTGCGCTCGGCGCGTTTTTCGAGGCGGCGCTGGCGATAGCGGTAGAACATATACGCGAGCGTCGGCAGGACTATAAGTGCGGTCTCGACTGCCAGCGAGATGCGGAACATTGTTGACTCGGTGTCCTGTATGCTGGTACCCATGACGGTGAACAGTATACCCCCGGGCAGCAGGCCGATCATGCAGGCAGGCATATAGTGCTTATAGCTGATCTTTGCGGCGCCGAGGTAGACGCTGACGAGATCTGAGGGGAAGAGCTGTATCAGCCTTACCAGCAGGACGAAGACGAAGTCGTTCTTTGTCTGGAAGTCCTGGAGCTGGCGGAGCTTGGAGCTTTTATTGAAAAGCTCGTCCATGACTTCCGAGGCTGCGAGCCGTCCGAGCAGGTACGGTATAGTACACATTGCAGCTGTACCGACGATGTCGGCGGCTATTGCAAGGGGCAGCGGCAGCAGTATCCCCGCGGCGGCGTAGATTATCCCCGAATAGATGACCACGCTCACGCTTTTGAGCGAGAACAGCAGCACGATGAACAGCGCCCCGAGCCAGACGTTATCGGGTGTCATTTCCAGCACGCTGTCAAGCGAGAAGGTGTCGCGGTTCGCAAACAGCAGGGCGATCAGCTCTATCCATACAAGCAGCACAGCCAGCTCACCTGCGCGTTTTTTCAGATGCGGGAAACGTCCCCGCACAAAAAGCAGCGCCGCAAACAGCAGGACTATGATAATTGTAACTACTATCAAAGCGATCACCTATCTTAAATGGGGGTAACACCCCCAAGCCCCCGCTTGGCCGGGAAAGCTTGTGTGTTTTTCGCGCCTTCTCCCGTTGGTCGAAAACGTGAAAAACGCACAAGGGCCAAGCTTTTTTCTAATGGGGGGCATAGCACCCGATTTATGCGAGCTTATGTGAGCATAAATTTTCCCCAAGCTTGGGCTTCTGACCTCTTACTTCTAAGGCAATACCGCACAACCATTGTGCGCAAGATGCGCAGTCAGATTTTTCGTCAGAT
>CAMNBY010000223.1 GCA_946533615.1 uncultured Clostridia bacterium | reverse complement strand
CGAGGTGACAAAGGTCTCCTGTGTCATGTCCTCGGCTGTAGGCTTGTCCTTCGTCAGCTTAAGAATATAAAAGTACAGCGGCTGATAGTATTCGTAATAAAGCGCCGTGAATGCGTTTCTGTCGCCCTGCTGCATCGCAGCAACGTTTTTTATAAGCTCACTCTCTGTCAATCTTCTCGCCCCTTTCAAGTCTTTCCCTGAGTACCTCTCGCCAGTATTCAAGCTCGGTGTCGGACAGGGAAGTATCCTTCTGCATTTCTTTCAGCACCTGCTCGATCAGCAGGTCGATGTTTACTTTCTGTTTCATTGTTACCTCCTTTTTGCGGGAGCTTTCCGCCCTCATAAATAAGAGCCGTATGAAACAGAAATCTGCATCGTGAATATATACAAATCCTGTGTTATATTTTGTGTATTTTGCCAAACGCCGCCCCGACAGCACCTGCTGGGGCGGCGTTTATTATGTCATATAGCGTGACCCTTGGTCTTGATAACGTCTACGATAGCATCAACGTGCAGGCGGCAAAGCTCCTCGGTGGGTGCCTCTGCCATTACGCGGATAAGCGGCTCGGTGCCCGACTCGCGGACAAGCACTCTTCCGCTGTCGCCCAGCGCCTCTTCTGCGGCCTTGACGGCAGCCATAACGTCAGCATCGTTCTGGGCTGCGGCCTTGTCCTTTACCTTTACGTTAACAAGCACCTGCGGAAAGATCTTGAGAGGTGCGGCAAGCTCCGAGAGCTTTTTCTTGCGAGCCATCATGACCTCCATCATTTTCAGGCTCGTGAGAATGCCATCGCCTGTCGAAGCGTACTTCGAGAAGATTATGTGTCCGCTCTGCTCACCGCCGATGCGGCAGCCGTTCTGTACCATATATTCGTAAACATACTTGTCGCCGACTGCGGTCTTTGCGTAGCTGATGCCGAGCTCGTCAAAGGCCTTGTAAAGCCCGAAGTTGCTCATAACGGTCGTAACTACGGTGTTGGTCAGCAGCTTTCCGCGCTCCTTCATGTATCTGCCGTAGATGTAAAGAATGTGGTCGCCCGAGATCACGCTGCCTGTTTCGTCAACACAGAGGCACCTGTCGGCGTCGCCGTCGTATGCAAAGCCCACGTCCATTCCGTTCTCTACCACATACTTGCAGAGCCCCTCGATGTGTGTCGAGCCTGCGTTCATGTTGATATTAGTGCCGTTGGGCTCGGCGTTGATAACATAGGTCTGAGCGCCGAGGGCATCGAACACTGCCTTTGCGATATTCCATGAGCTGCCGTTGGCACAGTCGAGCGCGACCTTGACGCCCCTGAAAGAATACATACCCAGCGAGATCAGATAGCCAATATAGCGGTTCCTTCCCGAAACATAGTCAACGGTCCTGCCGATCGCTTCTCCCTTTGCAAAGGGCAGCTCGTCATAGCTCTCGCCGAAGACCTCCAGCTTGCCGTCAATATAGTTCTCGACCAGCGAGATAGTCTCTTCGTCCATCTTTTCTCCGCTGCCGTTTATCAGCTTGATGCCGTTGTCATAGAAGGGGTTGTGGCTGGCGGAGATCATTATCCCGCAGTCAAATTCGTCTACTCTTGCGATATAAGCCACCGAGGGCGTTGTGGTAACGTGCAGCAGATAGGCGTCTGCGCCCGAAGCTGTCAGTCCGCTTACCAGCGAGTATTCAAACATATAGCTTGAGAGGCGCGTGTCCTTTCCGATTATTATCCTTGCGCTCTCGTTCCTGCCCTCGCGGCGCTTCTTTTCGCCGTAGTACCAGCCGAGAAAGCGGCCGATCTTGTATGCGTGGTCAGCGGTAAGGTTTACGCCTGCTTCTCCTCTGAAGCCGTCTGTGCCGAAGTATTTACCCATTTGATTCATTTCCTTTCAAGATTATTCATGCTTGGGAACGATGTCGTCCTGAGATTTGAAAATGCTGTTTGCGGGAACGACTCCGCGAACCCTCGACAGGGGATAGATGTTCGTGTTCCTGCCGATAACGGTGCCGGGGTTCATAACACTGTTGCAGCCTACCTCGACATAGTCGCCAAGCATGGCGCCCATCTTTTTAAGCCCAGTTTCGATGACCTCGCCGCCGTTGTGTATCACAACAAGCGTCTTGTCGCTCTTGACGTTAGATGTTATCGAGCCCGCGCCCATGTGAGAATGGAACCCGAGTATGCTGTCGCCGACGTAATTGTAGTGCGGCGTCTGAACATTGTCGAACAGGATAACATTTTTAAGCTCTGCGCTGTTTCCGACTACGCAGTTTTCTCCAACAAGAGCCGAGCCCCTGATGAAGGCGCAGTGCCTGACCTCGGTGTTCGCGCCGATGATGCAGGGCGAGCCGAGAAATGCCGTAGGCGCCACCTTGGCGGTCTTGTGTACCCAGACCTGTGGGCTGACTTCCGTGTAATCGTCCTTGCTGAGGCTCTCGCCCAGATCGATGATGAACTGCTTGATGCCTGCCAGCGCCTCCCAGGGATAGGTGTAGCCCTTGAGATAGTCGTCTGCAGCCGTGTGGCTCAGGTCGTAAAGCTCTGATATCTTATACATTTTATTCCTCTTTTCGGTTTTGTAGGTGCCGCAGACACAGAGCGGCACTATACTATTATATCATCGCAGCGCAGAAATGTCAACCGCTAAACTGCCGTAAACCGTCTTTGTCTCGTCCTGTTCTCCGATTTTGTTGAAGTGCTTAGCTTTGACTTATGACCCTTGTGCGTTTGTTAAAATATAAAACAGAAATTTTGTAAGGTTTGTACAAAACTCTTTATTCCTGCTTGACAATTTGGTCAAAATATTATAGAATATATTTATTAGTATAGCTGTGTACGGGTGAACTATGCCCGCACGCAAGAACATCGCCTCGGGCGGAAGAGAGTGTTTCAAATGGCCATAGGTTCATCACAGTGGAACAGGATATTCGGTGAAGGCTGGCAGGCTCTGACGGAGATCAATCCGGACATGGGTCTTTTCCTCATCGACCATGATTCCAGAACAGCGGATATTGATGACAATGCTGTCAAGATCCTGAATATGCAGCGCCGACCGGGCTATGAGGAGCTTGTGCTTGTCATCTCTCAGCTGACCGAGTTCCGCTCCGAGGGCTCGCGCGTGACCATCAAGCCTATCATAGATACGGATACCCTCTACGCAGGCTTTGTAAGGATACACCACCTTGACAATCAGGGCGACGAGGAGTTCATCCTCCCCGTGTACAGCCAGTCAAGGCTTGTCGCTTCGATGATCGAGAACGCCAAGCGCCCCTCGCTTTTCGCGCTTATCCAGCTCGAGGAGCGCGACCGCATGACCCTCACGGGAGCGCAGGTATATGCCGCTCTTTCGGCACTTGTTGCCAACACGCCCACAGATACTATAATCTCTTCCCATGCGCGTACACGCTTCTGGCTCTATATCCCTGGATTTGAGGGCGACGAGGAGGAATACCTCGGCCAGCTCCAGGACATTGTAAAGGCCTGCTCCAACGAGCGTGACCCCGAAAAGGATCCCGCTAACCGCTATTCGCTTACCTTCTCGGCAGGCTGCGGCGCCGTTACCGAGAACCCATCGCAGAGAATGCACACCGCCGAGTATACGCTCTATCAGGCGACAAGCATGGGCACAGGCTCTATCTGCCGCTACTCGATGGAAAAATATGAGGCACAGAAGAATGAGTATGCCAACATCAGAAAGTTTTTGCACCTGGTGGATAATAATCTCATATCCTATCACTTCCAGCCGATAGTCGAGGTGCGTTCGGGCGACGTTGTCGCTTATGAAGCCCTTATGCGCACCGATTCTTCTATTTCGATGAAGCCGCTGGAGATCATCAGCTATGCCCGTCAGCTCAAAAGGCTCTATGACATCGAAAAGCTCACCATGCGCAACACCCTCGAGGCCGTTAGCCGCCATCAGGAGGCTCTGCACAAGAGAAAACTCTTTGTTAATTCCATACCCGCCTTCATGCTCTCGGACAACGACTGGCGCGAGCTGGAGCTGCAATTCGGCGAGCTGCTTGAAAAAGTAGTTATCGAGCTCACCGAGCAGTCCGAGCCCTCTCCTGAAATGCTCGAGGTCGTACACGAAAGGCTCGGCCGCAACCATATGCAGCTTGCCATCGACGATTACGGCACAGGCTACTCCAACACCTCAAATCTTGTAAAGTACAAGCCCGATGTTGTAAAAATAGACCGCTCGCTGATCGAGGACATCAACCTTAACCCGAAGATGCAGCGCCTTGTTCAGGGGCTTATCGAATTCATGCACGAAAACGGCTACCTCGCACTTGCCGAGGGCGTCGAGACCTACGAGGAAATGAAGACCATGATCCAGCTGGGCTCTGACCTTTTGCAGGGCTATTATGTCTCCAAGCCCAAGCCCGTCATGATCTATGACATCTCCTCGAATATAAAGAACGAGATCACCAAGATAAATCTCGAATTCTCGAGCGAGATCACCCGCAGCTACCACCCCAAGGAAAACGAAGTGGTAGACCTCTGTGAGCTTATCAGAAACAGATATAACGCCGTGTTCATCGAGGTGCCGAACGTCACCCTTATCGGCGAACGCGACAAGATGCTCAACCTAACTATCAACATCAAGGACGGCGTCAGCACAAGGATAACCCTCAGGAACGTTTATCTGTCCTCTGAGCATTTCTCCTCGATAATAGCTCTCGGCGAGAACTGCTTTGCCGAGATCAATATCGAGGCCTCGAACGAGTTAATGTGCAGAGGCATACTTGTGCCGATGTCTTCGACCCTGAAGCTTGTCGGCAACGGCGCTCTCAGTATCCGCGCCGAGATGACCAA
>CAMNBY010000222.1 GCA_946533615.1 uncultured Clostridia bacterium | reverse complement strand
CATCGTAGATGAAGATCTTTCCGTCGCCGTAGTGGCCGGTATAGAGCGCCTTCTTCGCCGTGTCAACAACACGCCGCACGGGTATCTTGCTGACTACTATATCCACCTGCACCTTCGGCATCAGGTTGATCTCAACAGGTACGCCGCGGTAGTATTCGGGCTTGCCCTTCTGGTTGCCGAAGCCCATGACGTGGGAGACCGTCATGCCTGTGATGCCAAGCTTTGTCATGGCGTTTTTAAGCTTGTCCAGCTTCGCCTCCTTGCAGATGATCTCGATCTTCGTCATCTTGGGAGTGCCGTCGGGGACAAGGCTGGGCAGCTTCTGAACAGGCACCGCTTCCGCCTCGGGAGTGTCGCCCTCAACGATCGTTACGTCGTTGTATTCCTCGTAGGTTGTGTACTTGTGGACAGAGGGCATAAAGTCGGGATATGCGCTCGGGAGACCGTGCTCCGAGATGTCCATGCCAACGATCTCGTCCTCGGCAGAGGTGCGCAGGCCGTTGGTCTTTTTGATGAATCCAAACACGATGCACATCATTACCGCCGCATAGGCTGCAACGCTTGCGAAGCCCGTGAGCTGCAAGCCGAGCTGCCTGAAGGAGCCGGTGTAGAACAGGCCGTCAAGTCCTGCGGGAGCGTCGGGGTTCGCCAGCAATCCGACGGCGATCGTTCCCCAGATGCCGTTTGCCATGTGTACGCCTACTGCGCCCACGGGGTCGTCAATGTGCAGCTTCAGGTCGATGAACTCGACTACCCATACAACGAGCAGCCCCGATACAAGACCTACCACAGCCGCACCGATAGCATCAAAAGCGTCTGTTCCTGCGGTAACTCCCACAAGACCGGCAAGCGAAGCGTTGAGGCACATCGAAACATCGGGCTTGCCGTTCCTCAGCCAGGTGTAGATCATAGTTACTACGGTCGCCACAGAGGGGGCGATGGTCGTCGTGATGAAGATTGACGAAAGCTCCGAGACCGTTGTCGCGGCAGCACCGTTGAAGCCGTACCAGCCAAGCCAGAGAATGAACACGCCCAGCGCTCCGAGAGTTATGGAATGTCCCGGGATAGCGTTTACCTTGATGACCTTGCCATTGGCATCACGCTCGTATTTGCCAAGGCGCGGGCCAACAAAGATCGCGCCGATGAGCGCGGCGATGCCGCCGACCATGTGTATCGCGCAGGAGCCTGCGTAGTCGTGGAAGCCGAGCTCCGAGAGCCAGCCGCCGCCCCAGATCCAGTGAGCCTCGATGGGATAAACGAACAGCGAGATCAGCCCCGAGTAGAGGCAGTAGCTTGAGAACTTCGTCCGTCCTGCCATAGCTCCCGAAACGATCGTCGCGGTCGTGGCGCAGAACACAAGGTTGAAAACAAAGGTCGAAGCCCCTGTGAACGAGCCGTCGGCAGGGCTTGCTATGAATTCCTTGAAGTGCGCGAACATATCCATGTTCGGCAGGCCGATGAGCCCGAAGAGAGTGTCCTTGCCCATCATCAGCGTGTAGCCCAGCAGCGAGAACACCACGGTGCCTATGCAGAAATCCATAAGGTTCTTCATGATGATGTTTCCCGCATTCTTCGCACGGGTGAAGCCTGTCTCCACCATCGCAAAGCCCGCCTGCATCCAGAAGACCAGCGCCGCACCGATAAGATACCAAAATTCGACTGTCATAAAGATTCCTTCTTTCGCATTGTAATTATCAGTCCCTTTGCCGATTACCGCAAACCATAAAGCATCGCCTCCAAAAAAAGACGCCGCAAATGCCCGTAAGCATTTTGCGGCGTCTTTGCCGATTCAATATAAAGGCAACACCGCTCGACCGCGGCGAACGCCTCTGCATATCAGTATGCGCAGGGGTCGTGCGGTGTTGAAAAAAAGAGGCAAAGCGTGAAGAAGTATCTTCGTGACGCCATTGCCTCTATGCTTCTGATTATACACCCTCAGAAACGATATGTCAAGCCCGAAAATGCAATTTTTTGAATAATTACAATACATATCCGTCATTTTCGGATATTTTTATACAGCTTTTACAAGTATAATGAAATTTTGTAACGTCGCTCCTGCATCGCGTTCACGAATCGTGCGCGGAAAACGCCTCGGCCGCGGAGCCGCCGCAGGATCTTTTGTTTTATCACGGTGCTTTGCAGGCTCCCCGGCGCTTTTGCATCTATTGACTTGTTCGGAGCAAGCTGATATAATAGTATAAGCACGGAATGAAAGGGGCAGGAGCATGGAACAGAAAAAAGCGCCGTTTGAATTATCTGCCGTTACCGCCGCAGGTGTGACTATGGACTATATCCGCTTCGGGCAGGGCGAGAGGGCTCTCGTCATACTCCCGGGAATAAGCGTGCAGAGCGTGATGGGCGCGGGTGCCGCTGTCGCTTCGGCTTACGAGCCGCTGACGAAGGACTTCACCGTCTATCTCCTTGACCGCAGGCGGGAGATGCCGAAGCATTACCCGATCGCTGAGATGGCTCGTGATACCGCAGAGGCTATCCGCGGGCTGGGGCTTGATAAAGTGAGCATATTCGGGGCGTCTCAGGGCGGACAGATAGCTATGTCCGTCGCCGCGATGTACCCCGAGCTGATGGACAGGCTCGTGCTGGGCTCGACCGCTGCATCTGTGTCGGGAGAGGGCGAAAAGCTCTTTCAGGAGTGGACGACTCTCGCAAGGAACGGCGATGCCCTCGGGCTCTATCTGTCCTTCGGCAGAGCGGTCTATCCCGAGGCGGTCTTCGAGCAGTCAAAGGAGCTGTTCGCAAAGGCGTCGCGTTCGGTGACGGAAAACGACCTCGGCCGCTTCCTGATAATGGCCGAGGCAAGCAGGGGCTTTGAGTATCTGCGCGAGCTTGAAAAGATCACCTGCCCCGTGCTTGTGATCGGCGACAGGTCCGACCGTGTGTTCGGCAGCAGACCCTCTGAGGAGATCGCGGCGCACTTGGTGAACAGCCCGAAGGTCTCGCTGCATCTTTATGACGGCTTCGGCCACGCAGCCTATGACACCGCCCCCGATTACAAGGAGCGCATACTGGGGTTCCTGCTTGAGTGAATACCGAAAACGGGAAGACATCTGCCGCGGTGTTGCCTTAATTTCGGACTTGTTTTTCGGAGCCGATCGTGCTATAATATATCTTGGGCAACATATTTCGACAGGGGGAAAAGGCTTGAAGATCAAAATAAGAAAGCTGGACGACAAGACAAAAGCCATCGCGGCGATACTTGTGATAGTCCTGATTTCAATAGTGGCTTTCGTTATCGTGGCCTTCAACTTGACAAGGAGCAGGGACGAGAGCGACAGCTCCACAGCTTATGAAAGCACCGACAGCTCTTCAACAAGGATAACCGCTGCGCCTGCCACAGCTTCTTCCGAGGCAGAGCAGGAGAAGACCGTTACCAAAACGACCACCGTCACCACCGCTCCTCCCGAGACCGAGCCCGAGGTGACCACCGAGCCACGGACAACGACCGAGAGCAAGACCGTGACCGAGAAGGACTCCGAAACAGAGACCGAGACCGAACAGACCACCAAGGCTCCCGAAAAGCAGACCACCGCCGAGAAGCCGACCACGACCGCCGAGCAGCCCGAGCCGAAGCAAGGCGCAAACTCAAAACAGATAAGCGTTGTAAATGTGATGCAGAAGCCCGAGCTTCCCACAGGCTGTGAGACTACGGCGCTTACCACGCTGCTGAATCACTTGGGATATAATGTGGACAAGCTCACCCTTGCAAGAGACTATCTTCCCAAGGAGCCGTTTTATTACGAAGATGGCCAGCTCCACGGAGCCGACTTCAGGACGACCTTCGCGGGCGACCCCGAGGACGAGAACTCCTACGGCTGCTATGCGCCCTGCATCGTCACCACGGCGAATAAGTATCTTGTGAATTCCGCCGCCGATGTCCGCGCCTACAACACCACGGGAACAGACCTCGACAGCCTGCTAAGAACTTACATAGACAAGGATCAGCCCGTGCTTATCTGGATAACCTACGGCGACCTGCACGAGAGCTACCTCACGACCGAGTGGACGACCCCTTCGGGCGAGAGCGTTCGGTGGAGAGCGTGGGAGCACTGCGTTGTGCTTACGGGCTATGATCTCGACAAGGGCCTTATCTACGTTTCCGACCCGCTGGCAGGAAACGTCGCCTACAGCTACGATCTCTTAAAGCAGCGCTTTAACGAGATGGGCTCGCAGAGCGTGTGCATCAACTGAACAGCACATCAAAAACGGACTTAGCGCAGGCGCAAATAACGCCTGCGCTTTTGTGTGTTCGTCTTTCGTACCATCTTGGTAATTGACTGCCGCGGGTTTGTGTGGTATAATCAAGGCAATACCGCACAACCATTGTGCGCAAGATGCGCAGTCAGATTTTTCGTCAGATTGCCTAAATTCGACGCAGGAAGGCTGACGC
>CAMNBY010000221.1 GCA_946533615.1 uncultured Clostridia bacterium | reverse complement strand
CGCCGTCACCGAAGAGGAGCTTGTGAACTCGGCGTCGATGGCGCTGGCAGAGCTTACAAAATGTGCGTCGGTGGTCGCGACCTCAACGCCTAAGTTCTCGATGATCTCGAAGGTCGAGGTCATACCCACGGGCAAGCGGATGTACGTTATCCTTATGATAACCTCGAGCGGCGCCATCAAGAACAAGGTGTGCAGGCTTGAATTTGACCTGACCAACGAGCAGCTTGAATTTTTCGACAACTACCTGCAAACCAACCTGCAGGGCGTTCCGCTGGAGGAGCTGAGCGAGAAGAAGTTCGACGACCTCACCGCAGCGATGGGCGCATATATGATGACGCTGGCGCCCCTTATGAACGAGCTCTTGCAGCTTTCAAAGGAGTTCACGTCAAGTGAGGTCTCGGTGACGGGCGCCAAGAACCTGCTCACCTGCAAGGACTTCGACCAGGGAGAGATAATAAGCTTCCTGGACAATAAAAAAGGCATGATGCAATTCGTTAACGAAACGTTCAGCGGATTGCAGGTAATGTTCTCGCCCGAGAGCGAGGGCTTTGTAATAAGCAACTCGTCCCTGATAGCCGCACCGTTCAGCAAGGACGGCAGGCAGGTCGGCACGCTGGGTCTGCTGGGACCAATGAGGCTCGATTACGCAAAGTTCATCCCGTATATCGAGTACTTCTCCCAGAAGCTCACCGAGCTGCTGACAGACGACAATCCGGGCGAAGATGAAAAAGAATAGAGAAAGGGAGGCGCAGGAAGTGATGCAGGAGGAAAACGAAAAGCCTGTAACACAGGAGGAAGAAGCTCAGGCGGAGCAGGAGAGCCCCGAACAGGAGCAGCCTGTTTCAGAAAACGCCGAAGATAATAAAGAGGAGGCAGAACAGGAGCAAGAAGACAACAAGCCCACCGAGGAAGAAAAGCTCAGGGTTCAGCTCGACGAGGCAAATGACAAGTATCTGCGGCTGATGGCCGAGTATGATAACTTCAGAAAGCGCTCGGCAAAGGAGCGGCTCGAGCTTTCGGCAAGCATTAAGGGCGACACGGTCGCGGAGATACTTCCGCTCATCGACAACTTTGAGCGGGCACTACAGACCGAGACCGCCGACGCCGCCTACAAATCGGGCGTAGAGATGATCTTCAAGCAGTTCTCGGATATGCTCACAAAGCTGGGAGTAACACCGATGGAGCTTGAGGGTAAGGAATTTGACCCGAACTTTGCAATGGCTGTAAGCACCGTGGACAACGATGAGCTCGGCGAGAACACCGTAGCTCAGGTGCTCCAGAAGGGCTATATGCTTGGCGACAAGGTCATCAGACACGCGATGGTAATAGTCGCAAATCCATAGCAGCAGTTTCAATGCACAATTCACAATGCACAATAGTTATCACACCGCCGCAGGGCGGAAACAAAAGAACGGAAGACAATGAACATTGATTTTTGAAAGGAAGAATGACTTATGGCAAAAATAATCGGAATAGACCTTGGTACAACAAACTCCTGCGTGGCTGTCGTTGAGGGCGGCGAGGCAGTCGTAATCCCCAACAGCGAGGGCGCAAGAACTACGCCTTCCGTAGTCGGCGTTTCAAAGACCGGCGACAGACTCGTTGGTCAGGTGGCCAAGAGACAGGCAGTTACAAACTTCGACAACACAGTTATCTCTATCAAGAGACACATGGGCTCTGACTATAAGGCTCAGATGGGCGGCAAGAGCTATACTCCTCAGGAGATCTCCGCGATGATACTCCAGAAGCTGAAGGCCGATGCCGAGGCTTACCTCGGTCAGCCCGTGACAGACGCCGTTATCACCGTCCCTGCTTACTTCACCGACGCCCAGCGCCAGGCCACCAAGGACGCAGGCCAGATAGCAGGCCTCAATGTAAAGCGTATAATCAACGAGCCGACAGCCGCTGCTCTTTCCTACGGCATCGACAAGGAAGAGGATCAGAAGGTAATGGTATATGACCTCGGCGGCGGTACGTTCGATGTTTCGATCATCGAAATGGGCGACGGCGTTACCGAAGTTCTTGCTACCGCAGGCAACAACCGCCTCGGCGGCGACGACTTCGACCAGCGCATCATCGACTGGATGATAAAGGAATTCAAGCAGACCGAGGGCGTTGACCTCTCGGGCGACAAGATGGCTATGCAGAGACTCAAGGAGGCCGCCGAAAAGGCCAAGATAGAGCTCTCCAGCACACCTTCCACCACTATCTCGCTGCCCTTCATCACCGCCGATGCAACAGGCCCGAAGCACCTCGAGATGACACTTACTCAGGCTAAGTTCAACGAGATGACCGCTGACCTCGTAGAGGCTACTATGGGACCTGTAAGACAGGCGCTCAGCGATTCGGGACTCTCGGCAAACGAGCTCCAGAAGGTGCTGATGGTGGGCGGTTCTTCGAGAATACCCGCCGTTCAGGAGGCTGTTAAGAAATTCATCGGCAAGGAGCCCTTCAAGGGCATCAACCCCGATGAGTGCGTAGCTCTCGGCGCTGCTTATCAGGGCGGCGTTCTCGGCGGCGACGTCAAGGAAGGTCTGCTGCTCCTCGATGTAACTCCTCTGTCCCTCGGCCTTGAGACCATGGGCGGCGTCTGCACAAAGATCATCGAGAGAAATACAACTATCCCGACCAAGAAGAGCCAGATCTTCTCTACCGCAGCAGACAACCAGAGCGCTGTTGACATCAACGTTCTTCAGGGCGAGAGAGAGTTCGCAAAGGATAACAAGCAGCTCGGTATGTTCCGTCTGGACGGCATCGCTCCCGCTCCGAGAGGCATCCCCCAGATCGAGGTAACATTTGATATCGACGCCAACGGCATCGTTCATGTTTCCGCAAAGGACCTCGGCACGGGCAAGGAGCAGAACATCACGATCACTTCTTCCACCAATATGTCCAAGGAGGACATCGACAAGGCTGTCAAGGAGGCCGAGGCCTTCGCTGCCGAGGACGCAAAGAGGAAGGAAGAGGTTGACACCCGCAACCAGGCCGACCAGCTCTGCTTCCAGGTAGACAAGGCGCTGAACGAGTTCGGCGATAAGGTATCCGCTGACGAGAAGAGCAGGGTGCAGGCCAAGATAGATGCCCTCAAGAACGCGCTCAACGGCAACAAGGGCGTAGAGGACATCAAGGCAGCACAGAAGGAGCTCGAGAACGAGTTCCAGCCTATCGCAGCAAGGATCTATCAGGAGGCTGCACAGGCTCAGCAGGGCGCTCAGGGCGGCTTTGACCCCAACAACATGGGCAATATGGGCAATATGGGCGGAGCTCAGGGCGGCCAGAATGACGACAACGTTATCGACGCCGACTTCACAGATGTTGACTGATCTTTGAAATAACCGATCACCGCGACCGCAGGGCAGTTCGCTGCTCTGCGGCTTCACGGCGTTTTGGCGAATGTGCTTTGAAATAGGAGAATGCTTATGGCAGACAAAAGAGATTACTACGAGGTGCTCGGAGTCCAGAAGGGCGCTTCGGACGATGATATAAAGAAAGCCTTCCGAAAGCTGGCAAGACAGTATCACCCCGACCTTCACCCCAACGACAAGGAGGCCGAGGAGAAATTCAAGGAGATAAACGAGGCCTACGAGATCCTTTCGGATAAGGACAAACGCGCAAAGTACGACCAGTTCGGCTTTGCCGGTGTTGACCCCAACTACGGCGCAGGACAGGGAGGCGGCTTCAGCGGCGGCTTTGGCGGCTTCGGAGATATGGACGATATTCTCAATTCCTTCTTCGGCGGCTTTTCGGGCTTTGGCTCGCGGTCGTCAAGGCCGAATGCTCCGAGACGCGGCAGCGACGTTTCGTCTTCTGTTACCATTGATTTTATGGAGGCCTGCAAGGGCGTTACAAAATCTATCAAGCTGACCCGCTCCGAGGTCTGCCCCGATTGCAAGGGCTCGGGCGCTGCTCCGGGAACTACTCCCCAGACCTGCCCCGACTGTAAAGGCACGGGTACTGTCCGCGTGACCCAGAGAACTCCCTTCGGCAATATCTCGCAGAGCTCGGTCTGCACACGCTGCGGAGGAAAGGGCAAGACCGTTGACCGCCCCTGTCCCACCTGTTCGGGACGCGGCCAGGTAAAGAAGACCATCACCCGCGAGATCGAGATACCCGCAGGCGTTGACGACGGCCAGACCCTTCGCATACAGGGCGGCGGAAATGCCGGCGCGAACGGCGGCCCCAACGGCGACCTGCACATCAACGTGAACGTCCGCCCCGACCCGATCTTCACCCGTGACGGCTACGACATCAGGACAACTGTGCCGCTTACTTATTCCCAGCTGACCCTCGGCGCAGAGGTCGTTGTACCGACCATTGACGGCAAGGTGAAGTATCCCGTTCCCCCGGGAACGCAGTCGGGAATGGAGTTCAGGCTCCGCGGCAGGGGAGTCAAGAGGCTTTACCGCAGTGACCGCGGCGACCACTACATCACCGTGATAGTTGAGATACCGAAGAACCTGACCAAGGAGCAGGAGTCCAAGCTTCGCGCCTTCGAGGATTCGCTTTCCGAAAAGAACTATCAGAAGCGGCAGAGCTTCTTTGAAAAGCTGAAGGACAAATTCAAATAAGGCAAAAGAAAACTCCCCCGAGCTCGGGGGAGTTTTTGTGTTATGCGATTCTGTCAGAACTCATATCCCATTTCGTGGTCGTTCGATGGGTCGGTCTCGGGCTCGGGATACTGGCCGATCACACCGTCCGTCTCCTCACCGAACTGTGCGAAGGTCACATTGCCACGGTCTCCTATCTCCCAGTAGACATAACCGCTGTCAGTGCCGTTGTCCTTCATGGCTTTGTACACAGCATTCTCAATCTCGTTCGAGGTGTCAAGCTCGCTTATCTTCTTGGGATAGGCGAGGCTGTGAATATCATCATAAGTGCCTCCGTCGGCAATTATGTCCGCGGCGGTGCATTCAACGGTGGTGAACACGAGCTTAGCACTGGAGTTTGCGCTTTTCAGCTTTGACTTGCTGCGGCGGCCCTTATCGTCGTCATCATCGTCATCGTCGTCATCGTCGTCGTCCTTGTCGTCTGACTTTTCAAAGTACATTTTCAGGTCGTCTTTTTCAATCTCAATGATAAACTGATCGTCCTTGATCTCGCCGGTGAGCTCGTCGCTTCCGTCAAGGAATTCATCCTCCAGCTCAAAGGTGATCTCGTCATCGTCGGCTTCCCATTCAAGATCGGTCTCGTATTCGCCGTCCATAAATGTAAGCGTGCCTGTTCCGTCGCCGTCAAGCTCAAAGACCATGTACTCATCTGTGTCATATCCAAGCTCGTCCTTGAAATCCTTGGCTTTAAGAGTTTCATCATCTTCCTTCATTTTAACGCATTCCCATGTTCCCTCAAATTTGTTCCCGCAGCCCGTCAGGCAGAGCAGTGCGGTGCCGAATGCGAGTGCCGCTGTAAGTGCTTTTTTCATAGCGATCTTCTCCTTTTATTATGATTTATATACAGGGTCGGTGCCCTTGTTTACCGTTCAGAACTCATATCCCATATCGTGGTCGTTCGATGGGTCGGTCTCGGGTTCGGGATACTGGCCGATCATGCCGTCCGTTTCCTCACCGAACTGTGCGAAGGTCACGCCGCCGGTGCTGTCAGTCTCCCAATATACATAGCAGCCGCTGTCATCGCCGTTGTCCTTCATGGCTTCGTACACAGCATTCTCGATCTCGTCCGAGGTGTCGAGCTCGCTTATCTTTTTGGGATAGTCAAGGCTGTGTATCTCGCTCATGTTTTCGCCATCTGCGATCATATCTGCGACGGTTCTTTCAACGGTGGTGAACACGAGCTTAGCACTGGAGTTTGCACTTTTCAGCTTTGACTTGCTGCGGCGGCTGCCTTTTTCGTCGCCGTCATCGTCGTCATCGTCGTCATCGTCGTCGTCGCTTTCGCCGTCCTGCGAGAGGTAAACGGTCAGATCCTCTATCTTTAGAACGAGCTCATCGTCCTTCAGCTTGCCCTTGATCTCATCATTGTGATGAAGATCGTCGTCGAGCTCGAAGGTGATAGAGTCGTCGTCGGACTCCCACTCAAAGTCGGTCTCGAAGTCGCCGTCCTCAAAGGTGAGGCTGCCCGTGCCGTCCTTGTCTATCGTGATCTGCATATAGTCTTCGATGTCGTATCCCGTTTCTTCCTTGAAGTCACGGGCTTTGTAGGTCTCGCCATTGATCTTTACCTTGGTGCATTCCCAGTCGCCGACGAATTTGTTGCCGCAGCCCGTCAGGCAGAGCAGTGCGGTGCCGAACGCGAGCGCTGCTGTAAATGCTTTTTTCATAGTGATCTTCTCCTTTTATTATCTTTATATTTAAGGGTCGGTGTCCTTGTTTACTGTTCAGAACTTATTGCCCATATCGTGCTTCCGCGAGGCATCTCTCTCGGGGTCGGGATACTGGCCGATGATACCTTCTTCGTCCTCGCCGAACTGGGCGAGAGTTATTGTGTAATCATTGTCGATCTCCCAGTAGACATAACCGCTGTCATCGCCGTTGTCCTTCATGGCTTGGTACACTGCGTTTTCGATTGGGTTCGAGGTGTCGAGCTCGCTTATCTTTTTGGGATAGTCAAGGCTGCGTACATCGGTCATGTTTTCGCCATCTGCGAGCATATCTGCGACGGTACATTCAACGGTGGTGAACACGATCTTAGCGTTTGCGTTTGCGCTTTTCAGCTTGCTCTTCTGTGTATAGCCGATCAGCAAGGGGGTGTAAATGAAGTCGAAGCCGTCGTCGTCAAATTCCTCGAAGTCAAGGTCGTCGGGGTCGAGGTCGTTGATGTCGGAGTAGGTGGTGGTGACCTTGCCGAGCTTGTGGTCGTTCACGACCGGTTCGATCTCGACGGTCTCAAGCCTGCCGCCCGAGAGGGAAACGGAAAGTATCACGCGGATCTCGTCGATGCCTTCTTCCTCGACCTCGTCGATCATTTCGTCTACCATGTCCTTGAATTCGTCTGTGCATTTGAGCTCCTTGTTCTTTGCCAGCGCCTTCGCAAACTTGAAAACGTCGATGTCGAAGGTGTAGCTGTTCATGCTGCGCTCGTATTCAAGTATATACTTGGCGTCGGTGTCGTTGAGCATATCGGCAAGCACGGTGCCGAGCTTGTCATAGTTCTCTGCAAAATGCTCCTCGAGCTCCTCCGCAAGGTCGTCGTTGTCCTCGAGGAAGCTCTCGGGGTCGCGCTCGGATATGATCTCGAAGGCCTTGTCTATATCCTTGTTGCTCTGCTTTTCGGTACGAGGCTCGATGCCTTCGTCCTCGAGCAGCTTGCCGCCGATCTTCAATTCCAGACAGTCGCTGTTCCAGAGGATCTGCACCGAGCCGCCGAACTGGCCGTAGATAACACAGTCGTCGCCCTTGCCCGCTATCGCGGCGGTGAAGCGGGTGTCAAGGCTGTCGGGCTCGAGGCCGTATCTTTCCTTGATCTGTTCGCGGAGGTCGTCCTCGTCAAAACGCTTGAGCTCCTCTTCGCTCAGCTCCTCGGCGAGATCGTTTATCCCGTCAAAATCATATTTGACCACTGTCTCGGTGCGGAAGCTGTCTGCGGAGACGGTCTTGGCAAAGGCCGAAAGCACCGCGTTGCCGGGCTTTTTGAGCACAAAGTTTATCAGCACGAAAACCATCGCGCCGACAAGCAGCACGCCCGCACAGATAAGCGCTATCAGCCTGACGGGTGCTTTCTTTTTTACGGCTGCCGCTGCGGGGGCAGCGCTCACCGTCGGAGCCGCGAAGCTTTGGGGAGCAGCCTGCTGCTGAGGGGCTTGCTGCCGAGGCGCCTGCTGTGTCCTGATGTCGGGGATTATCCCGCCCGTGGTCTGCGGGCGGCTTTCCGTTCCCGCGGGCATGAAAAGTGTATCGTCCTGCGGCGATGGCTGCTGCTCCTGCTGCTGCGGAACGCTCACCGACTTGCCGCAGTTGATGCAGAACGCCGAATCGTCGCTCAGCTTAAAACCGCAATGTCTGCAAAACATAGTTATCCTCCCTTTGGCTGTTTATTCGTCTTCGTCTGCCGACGGCGTGAATTTTGTTCCTATCTCGTGCTTCTGCTTGGAGTTGCTCTCGGGGTCGGGCTCCTGGCCTACGATGCCGCTGTCCTTCCTGCATACCTGTGCAAAGGTCGGCATACCGTCCTCGTCGATCTCCCAGTAGATAAGAATGTTATCCTCGCCCATATCGTCCAGAGCCGTGTATATCGCCTGCTCGACCTTTCCGTCGGACTCGCCGAGCTCCTCGATGCTCACGGGCGCCGACGGCGCGTAGATGTCGCTGACGCTGCCGCCCTCGTCAAGAATGTCTTCGGCGGCGGCCTTGGCCTTCGTGAACACGACCTCGGCGTCGGTGTTCATGCTGCTGAGCTGCCTGCCCTGGAGGAAGCTCATAACCTTCACGATGATCTGCGAGGAGCTCTCCACGCCCTTGAACTGCTTGATGTCAAGCTCGCTGCTGTCCACGTCGTCGTAATCAGAATAGGTGGTAGTGGTGGTGGCGACGGTGTGGCCGTTGATGGTCAGGGACTGCTCGAAGTGGTCGATCCTGCCCTTGCCGACGGTGGCCTTTATCAGGCACTCGATGCTCTTTATGTTCTTTTTCTCAAGCTTCTTGATGTACTTTTCGACCGCGTCCTTGAACTCCTGCTTGCAGTCAAGCTTTTCGTTGTCCGCCAGCGCTCGGATAAAGGCGTAGGCGTCGATGTTGAAGGTGTAGGTGTCGCCGTCCTTTTCATAGGACTTCATATAGCCTGCGCCTGTGTCGTTGAGCAGGTCTGCCAGCACATAGCCGAGCTGGTCGTAATTCTCGGAGAAGAATTCCTTGATCTGCTTTGCGGCCTTGCTCTCGCCGTCGGAGTCGTCGTCCTGGCCTCTCACGGCGATGATGTTGAAGAAGTTGCGCACATACTTGTTGTCATCGAAGTTGCGCTCGATGTCTTCCATGTCGTGTTCTCTTGTGTACTCGTTGCCGACCAGCAGCCTTGCGGTGTCGCTGTCAAGGCGGAACTGTATGGCGTCCTCGATCTGCGAGTAGATCACGCAGTCATCGCCCTTCCCGACAACGCCGAACGAGCCGTTGAACGTCACCTTGTCCGAGGTTATGCCAAGCTTTTCCTTGATCTCGTCCTTCACAGTCTCGACGAGCTGCTTCTTGATAAAGACCTCCGCGATGTTGCCGCTGTTTGAGAGAGTATCGGAATAGACGGCCACCGCCTCGTCAACATAGATCACCGTGTCGCTCTCGGCGAGGAAGCTATCGGAGTTGAAGGTCTTGGCACAGGCCAGCAGCACAGTGTTTCCGGGCTTGTGCAGAATGTAATAATAGATCGCCCCGAAGACTATGCCGCCGATCAGCAGCAGCGCCGCGAGTATGATGAGTATTATCTTCAGCTTCTTGTGCGATCTCTTGGCAGGCAGCGCAGCCGCTTCGGCAGCGGGCTGCTGCTGGGGCTGCTGGGTTTGCAGGACAGACTGCTCCCGCTTCATATTGTCGGTCATTACGAACTGCTGACCGCAGACATCACAAAAGCTGGCGCCGTTCTCCAACTCGGCGCCGCAATGTTTGCAAAACATATTATTCCTCCCGTATTATAAAATACCTTCTTTAATATTAAAATATTTTTTACTTTTTGTCAATAGATTTCGCGGGATTTTTCATCGGGACAGCCGATGTGCGATGAAGAATAGTTTTCACTTTATAACAAATTGTCTATTGACTATCATTTTTTTATGGAGTATAATGATGTTGTAACTTTGAGGCGGCACCGCAGGGTGTGCGGTCCTGCCCTTACAACCGAAAGGTAGTGTTGATATGAGAAAAACAAAGATAGTCTGCACGATAGGGCCCTCGACCGACGACGAGGAGGTGCTCCGCGAGCTTATGCGCTCGGGAATGGACGTTGCAAGGTTCAACTTCTCCCACTCCGAGCATGAGATACACCAGCAGCGCTTTGAGACCGTCCGCAGGGTCAGCCGCGAGCTTGGCCTCAACGTTGCCTGCCTGCTCGACACTAAGGGCCCCGAGATAAGGCTGCGCGATTTCAAGGATCATCAGCCCGTTTTCATCGAGGACGGCGACACCTTCACCCTTACCACAAGGAACGTCGAGGGCACAAGCGAGATCGCTTCGATAACCTTTGAGCACCTGCCGAAGGACGTTGCTCCCGGCTCGCGCATACTGATAAACGACGGCGTTATCGAGCTTGTCGTGAAGTCCCTGACAGATACTGACATAGTATGCGAGGTCATCCACGGCGGAAAGCTCTCCGACCATAAGGGCATCAACGTTCCCGGAGTAAAGCTCTCCATGCCCTTTATCTCCGACGCGGATATGGACGACCTTGCCTTCGGCGCAAAGATGGGCTTCGATTTCATCGCGGCTTCCTTTGTCCGCACAGCGGCAGACGTTATATACCTCAGAAAGTTCACCCAGTCGCTGGGCTGGTCAAATCCCCGTATAATCGCGAAGATCGAGAACGCCCAGGGCGTTGACAATATCGACGAGATACTCGAGGCCGCCGACGGCATAATGGTCGCCCGCGGAGATATGGGCGTTGAGATCCCCTTCGAGCAGATACCCGCTATCCAGAAGGAGCTTATCCACAAGGCCTACAACGCGGGCAAGCAGGTCATCACCGCCACGCAGATGCTTGAGTCGATGATAACGAACTCCAGACCGACCCGTGCCGAGATCACCGACGTTGCAAACGCAATATATGACGGCACCTCGGCTATAATGCTCTCGGGCGAGACCGCCGCAGGAGCCCACCCCATCGAGGCCGTAAGGACGATGGCGCTCATCGCCGAGACCACAGAGAAAAACATCGACTACATCGAACAGTTCCGCCAGAGACCCGAAACAAAGAGCACCTCTGTGACCGAGGCTATCTCTCACGCGACCGTTACCACGGCTCACGACCTCGGAGCCGCCGCAGTTCTCACCGTTACAAAGAGCGGCGCCACCGCAAGACAGCTCTCCAAGTTCCGCCCCAACTGCCCGATCATCGGCCTCACGACCGACGAGACGGCCTGCCGCCACATGAATATGTCCTGGGGCGTCGAGCCCGGAATGATCGAGGAAAAGACAAGCACCGACGAGCTGATAGCCCACGCTCTGGACGTTTCAAAGAAGCTTGGCTATCTCAAGGAGGGCGATCTTGTGGTCGTTACGGCGGGTGTTCCCCTTGGCCGCAGCGGCACCACGAACCTTATTAAAGTTGAGGTCGTAAAATAATCACAAATAGTACAAATTGTGTTCACAGCCATACACAGGCACAACCTGTTGTGTATGGCTGCCGTCATTTTATCTAAATCAAGTTCACGGAACCGCCTTTTTTTGTATACATAAACTCGTTGACTAATCGGGCGGGATGTGGTAAGATTATATTGATGTATTTTCTATAATAATCCGTCAGGAAAGGATGTCTTTTATGTTCGGTGAATTCATGGAAGAGTGGGAAGGCTTCAATGCCGGAAAATGGAGCAGCACGGCTGTCAATGTCCGCGATTTCATAAATCTGAATTATACCCCTTATTACGGCGACGAGAGCTTCCTCACAGGGCCCACCGAGGCTACCCGGAAGCTCTGGGCTCAGGTCATGGAGCTTGCGAAGAAGGAGCGCGAGGCCGGCGGTGTCCTTGATATGGACACCAAGATCGTATCGACGATCACCTCTCACCCTGCGGGCTACCTCGACAAGGATCTGGAGCAGATCGTCGGCCTTCAGACCGACAAGCCCTTCAAGCGTTCGCTCCAGCCCTTCGGCGGGATCAGAATGGCGCAGAACGCCTGCCGCGAGAACGGCTACGAGGTCGATCCCGAGGTCGTAAAGATCTTCACTGATTACAGAAAGACCCACAATCAGGGCGTTTTTGACGTTTATACTCCCGAGATGCGCCTTGCAAGAAAGTCGGCCATAATCACAGGCCTGCCCGACGCCTACGGCAGAGGCCGCATCGTCGGCGACTACAGAAGAGTTGCCCTCTACGGTGTTGACCTGCTGATCGAGGACAAGAAGAAGCAGCTTGCGACCTCGCTGGTCAGAATGACCTCGAAGAATATCCAGCTGCGCGAGGAGCTCGCGGAGCAGATAAGAGCCCTTGAACAGCTTAAGGAGCTTGGTAATATCTACGGCTTTGACATCTCGCGCCCCGCAAAGAACGCCAAGGAGGCCGTTCAGTGGCTCTACTTCGGCTATCTTGCGGCTGTCAAGGAGCAGAACGGCGCAGCCATGAGCCTTGGCAGGACTTCTACCTTCCTTGACATCTACATTCAGCGCGACCTTGAGCGCGGCCTGATAACCGAGCAGCAGGCTCAGGAGTATATCGACCACTTTATCATGAAGCTCAGGCTGGTCAAGTTTGCAAGGACTCCCGAATACAACGCGCTCTTCTCGGGCGACCCCACCTGGGTGACGGAGTCTATCGGCGGTGTGTCCATCGACGGCGTTCCGATGGTTACGAAGAACTCCTTCCGCTACCTGAACACCCTCGACAACCTCGGCACAGCGCCCGAGCCCAATATGACCATACTCTGGTCAACCAAGCTGCCGCAGAGCTTCAAGCGCTACTGCGCAAAAATGTCCATCAAGAGCTCGTCTATCCAGTACGAGAACGACGACCTTATGAGAGTCACCCACGGCGACGATTACTGCGTTGCCTGCTGCGTTTCTTCGATGAGGGTCGGCAAGGATATGCAGTTCTTCGGCGCAAGGGCGAACCTTGCAAAGTGCCTGCTCTACGCCATAAACGGCGGCGTTGACGAGCGTCTGAAGATACAGGTCGGCCCCAAATACCGCCCTGTAACAGGAGATTACCTCGACTTTGACGACGTCATGGAGAAGTATGACGACATGATGGAGTGGCTGGCCGAGCTTTATGTCAACACCCTGAATATAATACACTATATGCACGACAAGTACTGCTATGAGAAGATACAGATGGCGCTGCATGACAGGGACGTAAAGAGATACTTTGCAACGGGTATCGCAGGCCTGTCCGTTGTCGCCGACTCGCTCTCGGCTATCAAGTACGCTAAGGTCAAGTGCATCAGGGACGAGGACGGCATCGTCGTCGATTACCAGATCGAGGGCGATTTCCCGAAATACGGAAACAATGACGACAGAGTGGACAAGATCGCGGTCGATCTCGTTACACGCTTCATGAACAAGATACGCAAGCACCACACCTACCGCATGAGTATTCCGACCATGTCTATCCTGACCATAACCTCGAACGTGGTTTACGGCAAGAAGACAGGCAACACCCCCGACGGCAGAAAGATGGGCGTGCCGCTGGCTCCGGGCGCAAACCCGATGCACGGCAGAGACACCCACGGCGCTGCGGCTTCGCTCTCCTCTGTGGCTAAGCTGCCCTGGAGACACGCGCAGGACGGCATCTCGAACACCTTCTCGATCATTCCCGACGCGCTCGGAAAGGACACGCAGGTGTTTGTGGGAGATATTGACATCGACAGCATTGCAAAGGAGCTGAACGGCGATGGGCAGGATAGTTGAGAAGGAAGAAAACGGCGGCGAGGGCGAGCTTGACGACCTCGTCAGAATGATAGACAAGCTTATCGCCGAGGGCGACGGACACCTGACGATCGAGGTTGACGAGAGCGAGAGCGGCATAAGAGTGAACCGCTTCTCCACCACAGACTGCGGAAAGACAGGCGCCTGCGCTCAGCCCACCGAGCTCGGCGACGAAGTCTGAAAACATCGAAAGGACGGATATGTATGGCAAATATGCAGCCCAACGAAAAGCAGATAGACAACCTGGTAGATATGATCGACGGCTATGTTGAAAAAGGCGGACACCACCTGAATGTGAACGTCTTTGACCGCGAGACTCTGCTCGATGCACAGGCTCACCCCGAGAAGTACCCCCAGCTCACCGTGAGGGTCTCCGGCTACGCCGTGAACTTTGTAAAGCTCACCAAGGAGCAGCAGGACGACGTTATCTCGCGTACCTTCCACGAGAGCCTCTGATGCGCACGGATAACAGAGAAGAGTTTAGGCCGCTCGGTCCCGATCTGGGGTCGGGCGGCTTTTATTGTACAAACTTTTGGACTTTTAGTGCTATATTTTGCGCGGTTTCGGGGCTTTTGTGAAAGCTGCCTGAAATTTCAAGAGAAATTTTTTGGATTTATACTTGAAATTTCCCGATATGTGTAGTATAATGTAATATGTATGTTATGAGCAGAGCGGAGGAGGAGTTCCTTTGCTCTTTGCTATCTGTTTCCTATGAAAGGAGTGATCCCTGTGGCTTCAGAGCCAAGACGGCAGGCCTCGGGTGACGAGCTTGCTGTTCAGATAATGCGGAAGATGCAGCGCGAGGATGAAAGCTACCGCCCGCACAAAAGCTCCGGCAGCGGAAAAAACAGCAAAAAGAAGAAAAAGCGCCGCAGCAGCGCCAAGCCGAGCAGCCCTATCCATACCGTGATAGTGACAGTGCTGCTTTTGCTGGCTATCGCGCTGGCGGTGTGTATCTATCTCTACCTCAGAGGCATCAAGGAGTCCCAGGACAAGTTCCTGAGAAACACGTTCATCAATTCCGTGGACGTCAGCGGAATGACCGAGGCCGAGGCCTATGATGCGGTCTCCAGCTCCGAGCCCGCCCCCGAGGCGCTCGAGCTGATAAAGCTTGACGGCGGTTCTATAAAGATCCCCCTCGAGGACATCGGATATGTTGACAACACCAAGGTCTCCATCTCGCAGTTCCTGTCGCAGCAGAACCGCTACCTCTGGTTCAGGAACCTGTTCAAAAAGACCGAGTTCAACTTTGAGGGCGCGGCCTCCTACGACGACGCCAAGCTGACTGCGGCCATCAAGGAAAGAGTCATCGACAAGTCGGGCAAGAACCCGCCCAAGGACGCCTATATCGACTACACGCCCAACGGCTTCGAGATACACAAGGAGGTCAAGGGCGACAAGATCGACACCACCAAGACCGACAAGCTGATGGATTACATCAGGCAGTATCTTGACAGCGGCGTGTTCAAGATAGACCTGGCCTCGGCGGACGTTTACCAGCTGCCAAAGGTGCTGGCTGCGGACCTTGAGGAAGAGTACAGGAACATGGGCGACATCTATGACATAGTCATCAACATCGACTTCGGCTACGAGAGCGCAAAGCTCACGGGCGCCGAGTTCCTTGACTGGCTGATCTTTGACAAGAACAACGCCAACAACGGCTATAAGGTGGACACCCAGAAGGTCGAGGCTTACGTTGAGCAGCTGGCTTACAAGTACGATACCTTCGGCACGACCCGCGTGTTCGAGACCACCAACAAGGGCGAGATGCGCATCGAGCAGGGCAAGGGCGACTACGGCTGGTGGATCGACAAGGACGAGACCCGCGACCTGATAATCAGTACGATCAAAAAGGGCAAGTCCGCCGACATCGAGCCTGTCTACTACACGAACCCCGACTCCAAGTACACCTACACGGGCAATCCCCGCACAAGGACGGAGAACGACGACATCGGCAGCACCTACTGCGAGATCGATCTTACCGCGCAGCACTTCTGGTATTACTACAAGGGAGAGCTCAAGTACGAGTGCGACATCGTTTCGGGACTTCCCACAAAGGCCCGCAACACCCCCGCAGGCATCTACAAGATCTGGGACAAGCAGATGGACAAGGTGCTTGAGGACACCAACGACGACGGCGAGAGCTGGTCAACGCCCGTCACCTACTGGACGAACATCTCCACCTTCGGCGTGGGTATCCACGACTCGAAGAAGAGAACGGCATTCGGCGGAACGGTCTACAAGAAATACGGCTCTCAGGGCTGTATCAACATGACCATCGAGGACGCAAAATACGTCTACGACAACATCGCCATCAACACCCCCGTGGTGATCTACTGGGAGAAATAAGCAGAACAAAGGCAGGGAGCAGCCCGAAAGGGTCGCTTATCCTGCCTTTTTTGCTGCCGGACGGAAAAAGGAGTTCACGGTAACTCTTTTTGTGTTATCGGTTATCCGCGCGGGCGTTCGGATATTTGACTAAATATCGGAGGCAACGGGCCGCAGGGGTGAGCGATATTTAGAAAATGCGCTGTCGGGGCAAAAAAATCACCCGAAAATATTGACAGCAGGCCTAAAATATAATATAATTATAACGGATTGATGAATAGAATATGGGCAATTTCGGCTAAGCGGGAAAGGAGAATGAAAATGAAAAAGTTACTTAACGGCACAGGCTTTTCCATCCGCGCAAACGAGCGCGGCGAGACCGACCACGAGCTTTTGCAGTTCGTGCTGGGCGTAATAATGCTCGGCGGCGGCATCTACTGGGCTCTCAATATGTTTGAGGTCAGCTGGGTATGGGGCGGCTTCAATATCGGCGGATTCAGGATAATGACAACGGGCGTCATGCTCGCTCCGCTGCTGATCGGCATTTTCCTTATGTTCCTTATGGAGAAAAAGACCGTCGGCGGCATAGTCACCGCTCTCGGTGTGGTGATAATTATCATTGCGATGATAAACTCCATCAGCTTCCACGCGGTAAGGGCTTCGCTGTATGTTTATGTGCTCATGTTCGGCCTGATCTTTGCGGGCGCTGGACTTGTGGCAAAGACACTCTTCCGCAAGACCCCCACAAAGAAGGAATAACGCCGCATGAACTTTCTTACCGTCGGCTTCATTCTCGGTATGATGCAGCTTGACCTCGGGTGGCTCGCAGGATATGCGATTAAGCTCGTGGGGGCGCTGTTCATGCTGGGCGGGATCGCCGAGCTCGGTGATTTTGATAAAAGAGCATACAGGCTGCGGCCTGTCGGGATAGGCTTTCTTGGGCTGTGCGTCGGCGCCTGCGCCGCAATGCTGATAACAAGAAGCGCCTCCGACAGCGCAAGGAACGTCTGCGCCGCTGTCTGCGGTGTTGTGACGACACTGGCGGCTGTGTGGTTTTTCAAGAGGCTCTTTAAGCTGCTGCTCGGGAACATCGGGCTTTTCAGACGAGGCGGCCTGCTCGAACAGGAGTCGAAGCGCTTTAACGTGATGCTCGCGCTTACGGCGGTCTTTCTGACAGGCGACATCATCAACCGCTTTGCGGGCGGCACTGTGGCTGCCGACGCGGCGGGAGTGCTGATGTTTTTCTCGAAGATAGTTTTCTATATCTACTATATCATGTGCTCGGTGGGCTTTGCAAAGCTTCGGGCAGACTTCAACAGTATCCACTCGGACGGACCGTCCGATAATGATGATAATAATTAAATTTTAGGAGGAATCAATTATGGCAATCTTTCAGAGAATAGGCGACATTCTCAAGGCTAACATCAACGATCTTCTTGACAAGTGCGAAGATCCCGAGAAGATGGTCAAGCAGATCATCATCGACATGGAGAAGGAGCAGGAGAAGTGCACCAACGCTCTCGGTCAGGCTATGGGCTCTCAGCGCCAGCTGGGCAAGCAGCTCGAAAAGGCCAAGGCCGAGTCCGCTTCCTGGGAGAACAAGGCCAAGGCCGCTCTCGCAGCAGGCAACACCGATCTCGCAAAGATGGCTCTCCAGAGAAAGGTGACTGCTGACAATCAGGTCACTCAGTATCAGCAGATGTATGATACCGCCACCGCTCAGGTAAACACGATCAAGGGACAGGTAGACGCCCTGAAGATGAAGCTGGACGAGGCAAGAAGCAAGCAGAGCATGCTCATCGCACGTTCCAAGATGGCAGACGCTCAGAAGAACCTTGCAAAGACCCTCGGCAACATGGATTCCTCCAGCGCTTTCAGCAAGCTGGATAAGATGGAGGAGAAGATCGAGGCCAAGGAGGCTCAGGCAGAGGCGTTCTCCGACCTGGCAGGCGTTTCCAACGAGCCCGATCCCTTTGCTCAGCTCGAGCAGGATTCTGCTGTTGACGCAGAGCTTGCAAGACTTATGGCCGAGATGGGCGGCACCACCACAACTACCACAGGCGAATAATTGAGGTAAGGACAATACATTATGGGTTTTATCATTATAGGTTTGATACTGATAGGCATAGGCGTGTACTTCGGTGTGTTCGCCAGAGCGAAAAGCGCGGGAGTTGCAATGGAGATGCAGGCAACTGCTACCTCCTCTGTTGCCGAGGCTAAAGAGGCCATTGAGGCGATGGCGGATTACAACCCCGACTACCGCGAGTTCGTTGAGCTTAAAGGCACCGCCACAACTCACGAGCAGGTGAAGACTCCGTATACCAATAAGCCTGTTGCTTATTATGTGGCCGAGACCGTTCAGGTGTCCGAGACCACAGAGGAGCGCCGCGACAGCGAGGGCAACCGCCGTATGTCCACCACAAAGCACGAGGATAAGCTCAGCGACGAGGAGTCCTCGGCGGATCTTGTGCTGAAGGACGCGAACGGCGGCGAGATCATCATCGAGACCAACGGCGTCTCAAACAAGATAGATCTCATCAAGTCCTACGACCACATGGACATGACCGACCCCTACGCCAATATGAACGCGCTGAACATCAGAAGTCGCTACCGCAGGTACAACGCCCCCAGCTACAACGGCGTCGGCTACCGCATACTGGGCTACAAGAAGATCGAGAAGATCATTCCGCTGAACTCGGCGCTTTACGTTCTGGGCGAGGCATACATGATGGCAGGGAAGCTCTACATCGGCCCTCCGAAGGACTCCAAGAAGCCCTTTATCGTGACCACCAAGTCCGAGGAGCAGATGCTCGAGAAGACCCAGTCATCTCAGCGCTCCAGCCTTATCGGCGGCATCGCCTGCGGAGTGATAGGTCTTATCCTGATAGTCGTCGGCATCGTAAGATAATATTTCTGCAATTCAACTGCTGCAAGGCCCCGGTGACCGTGCAGCAGTTTGGTTGCTTTATAATGATTGATGCCTGATGGCCGACAAGCCGCGCTGCTTGTCGGCGGTCAAGTGTTAATTATAAAACAAAAGAGGAGAATTGAAATGATCTCTATAATCATACCGAGCTACAACGAGGAGGGCAACGTCGAGCACACCGCCGAAGTCGTTTCCCGCATAATGCAGGAGAACTATATCGACTACGAGCTGGTGTTCGTGAACGACGGCTCGAAGGATCAC
>CAMNBY010000220.1 GCA_946533615.1 uncultured Clostridia bacterium | reverse complement strand
AAGGCGTCAGCCTTCCTGCGTCGAATTTAGGCAATCTGACGAAAAATCTGACTGCGCATCTTGCGCACAATGGTTGTGCGGTATTGCCCAAACAGAAATACTGGGGGATACATACAATGAACATTATGGATCTTAAAAAGCTGCTGGCGGCTGCGCTGGCGTTGACGATGTGCTTCGGCATGGCCGCCTGCGGAAACGAGGACGACGATGACGATGATGACGACCGCTCCTCCAAGCGCAAGCATTCAAGGAGAGACGACTCCTCGGACAGCGAGGACGACTCTTTCGCCGACTCCGAAGATGAGCCGAGAATTCTCGAGCCCAAAAAGGTAACGCCTTCCTCGGCGGACGAAAGCTCTGTCCCTGAGGTGGAGATCGTCGAGGAAGAAAAGGCCTACGGCGACAGCGGTGACAAGCTGCCCGATACCCAGCTTGCGAACACTACCGTCAAGTGGATGGCTAACTATGACCTTAACGGCTCTGTCAGAGGTCAGGACCCTATGGGGTTACAGCTTTTCAAGGACAAATACAACGGCAGCGTAGAGTTCGTATACGTCAACTGGAACGACAGATTCACCGAACTCGAAAAGCTTGTCCTTAACCATGATTCGCCCGACCTTGTCCCTGCCGGTGATATGGACGAGTTCCCGAAGGGCGTTATCAAGGGCTGCTTCCAGCCCTTTGACAGCTATGTCGATTTCAGCTCTGAGCTCTGGCAGGAGACAGCACACATCAACGAAGCCTACAAGATAGACGGCAAACACTATTTGTGCGCCACCGAGCTCAGGCCGAACTATGTGTGCATCTACAATATGAACGCCATCTATGACTACAACTTTGAAGATCCAGCCGAGCTGTTCTATAACGGCGAGTGGACGTGGGATACATTCTCGTTTATGTGCGAAGAATTCACCGACCCGGACAGCGAAAAATACGGCCTTGACGGCTACTGGTACCCTCAGGCACTCAGCGAGACCTGCGGCCTGCCGATGATCGGCCTCGAGGACGGCAAGCTCGTCAACAACATGGGCGACCCGAGAATAGCAGACGTTCAGTCGCTTATGTACGACTTCCAGCAGGACGGCTTGTGCTTTGACCGCAAAAATAATGCAGGGATAACGCGAGGCTCGGGCGAGACAGGCGACGGCATCGGTTCTTTGCTGACCCTGTTCTGTCCCGTGGGTCTCTGGGCGCTCGAGAACACCCCCGACAACACAGCGCTGTTCGGAGATGTCGCAGCGGGAGATGTCATGTTCGTGCCGATGCCAAGAATGGACGACAGCGACACATACTATATATCCTCGGCCTTTGATGGCTGCTTCATGGCAGAGGGAGCGCCCAACCCCGAAGGCGCTGCGGCCCTGATGAACTGTGAAATGGCGACCCGCGAATACGACCGCGAGACTTACAACAGTATCCTGAAAGAGGATTATATGTGGACAGACGAAATGGTCGAGATGCGCGAGATCATTTACGACCTGGCAAAAGAAAACCCTGTGGTAAGCTTTAACAACGGGATCTCGCCCGAAATGGACCAAAATATCCATGATGTGACCTTTGCCACCATGCCTGATGGCGGCGACGCCATCACCTGGAAGGAATGTCAGAAGCAGTATCAAAAAAAGATCGACAAGCTTATTGACGATGCGAACAAAGCACTGTAAAACAAAAACGGACTGCTGCGGCGGTCCGTTTTTGTCTTTACAAATTATTAAAATTTAACACCTGTGCGGGGCCGCTTTGCAAAACAAGAATTGTGCGAAATGCGCATTATCGGCGGCTTCAATTGTCGGAATTAAACAAAAAAATTATGCTGTCAGCATAAATCGTAAAAAAATTTTAAAGCTTTGGCAATAATTATTGATTAGATGAAACAGATGTGCTATAATTTATTCAGACAGAAACAAAGGGGTGTGTGCAAATGCTCAAAAGCACCGACGAGCTTCTCGAGGCACTTTCGGGAGCCCAGACCATAGACGATTATCTTGAAAAAAACAGCGACAGCATCAACGCGGGAGATGTAAGCATAAGGCTGAACGCCATACTCGATTCACGCAGGCTGGACAAGCGCAAGGTCATCAGATCCGCACAGATGAGCGAGGTCTACGGCTATCAGATCTTCTCGGGAACAAGAAAAGCCCCCTCTCGGGACAAGATACTGGCGCTGCTTGTCGCGATGGAGCTCGGCTACGACGAGATACAGCAGTTCTTCAAGGAGACGGGTTACCCGCCTCTGTACGCCAAGAGCAAGCGCGACAGCATCGTGATCTTCTGCATCAACAAGAAGATGTCTGTCGAAGAAATAAACAAAGAGCTTTTCAGGCGCGAGGAGATCGCCCTGTAAAGCCCCAGACCAAGCCCTTCCAAATATTTTCCTGACATAGTAAAGCACAGGCGGCTCCGAAGCTCGGGGTCGCCTGTGTGACTTTTTATTTGCAGTGCATCACCATTATCAGGATAGCGAAGAAGTGGAAGACCGTGCCGCCGATGGTGAAGAGGTGCCATACCGAGTGGAAGTACCTGACCTTCTTTATCGCGTAGAAGATGACCCCCACTGTGTAGAAGGCGCCGCCGATCAGCAAGAACTCCATCGTCCGCTTGGGGACGGAGTCGAGCATCGGCTTTATTGCGAAGATCACCGCCCAGCCCATAAGTATGTAGCACACCACCGAGGGCTTGCGGAATTTTTCGAGGTCCACGGAATTCAGGACGATGCCAAGTATCGCGGCGCCCCATATTATCCCGAAGAGCACCCAGCCGATCGCCCCTCTTAGAGGCACGAGCGTCACCGGAGTATAGGTGCCGGCGATCAGGAAGAAGATGGTGTTGTGATCCATTATGCGGAAGAATTTCTTTGCGGTGGGGTTTGTGATGGCGTGATAGAGGGTGGACATGGTGTAGAGGATTATCATGCTTGCGCCGAAGATAGCGCACCCCACCACAGCCCAGGCGCTGGAATAGATCGCCGAGAAAACTATCAGCAGCACCGTTCCCGCGATAGCCAGCAGTCCGCCGACTCCGTGTGACACGGAATTGAAGATCTCCTCTCCGGTCGTATATCGTTTGGCGGTGCCGTTTTTTACAGTCTGTGTGCTCACAATGTCCGCTCCTTTCTGAATGCCTGTATCTTAATTCTACCACCCTTGCCTTAATTCTACCACCCCGACCGGCATAATGTCAAGCCCTGCAAAGCACAAAAGCCGCCCCGGCATCAGCTGTCGGGGCGGCCTGTCTGTTCTTTGTATCAGGAAACGCCGTCGGTGGTGATTATGAACTTCACGCTGCCATCCATCTCGTCCGACTTGCCCGAGAAGGTGTCGTACTCTCTGGAGGCCTGTGCAAGAGCCCTGAAGCGGTCGATAGCTTCGGATACCTTTCCGTCAAGCACCTCGACAACCTTGTCGATGCCCTCCTCCTTGAACTTCTTCATGCCTTCGTCAAGAGTCTGAGAGCCTGTTTCAAGCTTGTCGGCGCCTGCGGCAAGGGTGTCGGCGCCTGTCTTTAAGTCGCCGAGACCTGAGCTGAGGTCGGTGGCGCCTGTGCTTACCTTGTCGGCGCCGTCGCTGAGATCCTTGGCGCCTGTTGCAAGAGTGCCGAGGCCTGTGTCAAGATCTCCCGAGCCTGTCATCAGCTGAAGCAGACCGCTGTCAAGGGTGACTGCGCCGCCCGAGAGCTGTCCGAGCCCCGAGTCAAGAGACTTCACGCCGTCGATGAGTGCGGTGCTCTTTTCTGCCAGCTCGTTTATTCCGCCCGAGAGCTCGTCAGCGCCGCCGCTGACCTTGTCTGCGCCCTCCGAGAGCTGCTCGGCAGAAGCCGCGAGGGTGCCTGTGCCTGCCTTGAGCTTTGCAGCGCCGTCGGAGATCTGCTTGAGCGCCGAGTTCAGCGAGCCTGCGCCCGTGGCAAGCTTGACCATGCCCTTCTGGAGCTCCGAAATGCCGCCAAACAGGGCCTTGCTCTTTTCGGCAAAGGTCGCGATGCCCGTGTTCAGGTCAGAGGCGCCCTTTGTTACCTGAGCGGCTCCCGCCGAGAGGTCGCCTGCCGAGCCCGAAAGCTGCTCGGTGCCTGCTGCAAGGTTTGTGGCGCCCTGAGACAGCTGTCCGAGGCTGGTGTCGAGGGTCTGCAAATTGTTGGAGAGTGCCTTTGCGCCTGCTCCAAGCTGACCCTCCTCGCCCATCGAGGCCGCGATCTGCTCCTGAGATGCTATCGTCTGGTCGAGGGTCGTCTTGAGCTGTGTGAGCGAAGCGATCTCCTGCTCGTCGGTGGACTGCTCTATCATAAGTCCGAGCATCTGCGAGATCTGCTTATTATATTCGATCGTGGTGGTAAGGGAGGCCGCCGCTGTGCCCATGCCTGCGTCAAGCTTCTGAGCGCCCTGAGCAAGCTGCTCGGAGCCTGCCTTTGCCTGACCTGCGCCTTCCGCCAGCTTGTCAGCGCCTGCATCGAGGGTCTTGGTGCCCTCTGCAAGCTTGGCTGCGCCGTCAGATACCTGCTTTGCGCCGTCAGCCAGATCCTTCGAGCCCTTTGCGAGCTGTGCAACGCCGTCGCCTGCCTGATCGCCGCCCGCGGCAAGCTGATCTACGCCTGCCTTTGCTTCGTCGATGCCGTCCTTGAGGTCGGAGGCGCCGCCTGCGGCCTGCTTGCTGCCGTCAGCAAGAGTACCCATGTTCTCGTCAAGTGTTCCTGCGCCCTCCGAGAGCTTTCCTGCGCCCTCCGAAAGCTGCTTGGAGCCTTCTGCAAGCTCCTTGGCGCCGCTGTTGAGCTTTCCGACGCCCTCGGAGAGGGTGTCAGCGCCGCCTGCCAGCTGTGCCGAGCCGTCCTTGGCTGTGGCAAGGCCGTTGACGATCTGTGCCGAGCCGTTCTTGGCGGTCGTGATGCCTGCTGCAAGCTTGGACGAGCCGTCCTTGGCGCTGTTGGCGCCCGACTCGAGCTTATCTGCGCCCGCAGCAAGATCCGAAGCGCCCGCTGCAAGGGTCTTCGAGCCCTCGGAGGCTTTGCCTGCACCCTCTGCAAGGTCGTCGGCTCCGTCCGAGAGGACCTTGAGGCCGTTGTAGACCTTAGAGGTTCCGTCGCAGAGCTCTGAGGCCGCATCTGCAAGCTCCTGCACCTTGTCGCGGAGCTCGTCGAGCTTCTCGGTGTCGTCAAGCTTGAGCTGCGAGAAGACCTCGTTGGTGGCGACGGTCATTGAGGTCGTGGTCTCGAAATCCGAAACATCGGCGGATATCTCGACATACTCGGGGATAGTTATATCAAGCTTGCTGCCCTCGAGGCCGAGGCTGTCGCCCAGTCCAGGGAAGGCCGCACCGATGACGATTATGCGCGAGCCGTCGGAAACCACCCTGCCGTTGGTGACCTCGACGTTTGAGAACTTGTCGCTGTCAAGGATAGTGCCGCTTGCCATCATGAAGGGCACGCAGACCTCTATCTCCTTGTCCTCGACTGTCTGCTTGCTCGTCAGGTTGTTTGTGTAGTCATAGCGGATAGTGACCTTGCCGCTCTTGCCCTTGATCTCGTCGGGGGTCATCTCCTTGCCGTCAAGGAAGTATGTGACCTTAACGCTCACGGGGAGCTCGCTGTCGGTGGTGCCGCGGTAGTAGATATCTCTGCCGTCGGCGTCCCAGGTCATCTTTGTGCCGTCGAGGGTGAAGCCCTCCTCGCCCTTGACGTTCTCGATGCCCGTAAGGGTGGAAACGTCATTCAGCAGGTCGGCGCCGCCCGTGTTTTTGAGCCAGTCGCTGACGATGACCTCCTTTATCTCGCTTGCGTTGTTGCAGAGGACGTATACCGTCTCCTCCTTGAAGGGCGCCCCCTCGGACGGAGTGCGCTTCACCTGCGGAGCATCGGCTGCCTGTGTGACGCTCGTTCTCTCGACCTCATCAGCCGAAGCCTTGTGCCCGTTTGCGTACCAGCCTGTTGCGCCTGCCGAAAGAAGAATTGCAAGCACTGCTGCGATGACTTTAGTATATTTTCTCATATTCATGCCTCCACAGTTTCATTCGTTTTGTTGTTTGTTTTTGCGCTGTCATATCTGGCAGCTATATTGAAGCCCTTGCGGGACTTGATGCCCATTGTCGTTGCGCAGACGATCTTATCAAGCGCCACCAGCAGCGAGGGCAGCACGGTCAAAACGACCGCCATCGAGATCACAGCGCCTCTTGCAAGGAGTATGCAGAGCTCGGAGATCAGACCGATCTCTGAATAAACGCCGACGCCGAAGGTCGCCGCGAAGAAGCCCATCGCCGAAACTATGACCGACTTGATCGAGGTGGAAAGGGCGATGGTGACGGCCTCGTGCTTTTCCTTGCCTGCGGCACGCTCTGTCTTGTATCTGGTTGTCATCAGGATAGCGTAATCGACCGTTGCGCCCAGCTGGATAGTGCCTATAACGATAGAGGCGATGAATGCCACCTTATTGCCTGTGTAGGTCGGGATACCCATGTTGATGAAAATCGCGAACTCGATGACCGACACAAGTATTATCGGCAGAGAAATGGATCTCAGGACGACGGTGACTATCAGGAAGATAGCTGCTATCGAGAGGAAGTTCACGACCTTGAAGTCGCGGTTGGTGATGTCGATAAGATCCTTTGTTGCGGGGGCCTCGCCGATCAGCATACCCTCATCGTCATATTTTTCTATGATCTCGTTTATATCCTCGCACTGGGCGTTGACCGCATCGGAGGCTACCTCGTAGTCGGAACCGATCATCACCAGCTGCCAGTTGTCACTTTGCAGCTTGCTGACGATGTCCTTGGGGAGCATTTCCTCGGGTATGCCCGCGCCGACGATAGAGTCGATGCCGAGGACGAACCTTACGCCCTCCACCTGCTCGATCTCGCTGCACATCTTCCTTACCTCCTTGGAAGGAGTTTCAGCGCGGATCATCATAATGTGGGTGGAGTTCATGCCGTACTCCTCGCTCAGCTTTTTGTTGGCTGTTATGCTGGGGAGGTAATCCGGCATCGTGGCGTCAAGCTTGTAGTAGAGCTTGTTGTTGAAATTGCCGTAGACAGCAGGCGACAGCAGCACGAAGAACAGCGTTATAAAGAGCCCTGCGTGCTTTACGATGAAGGCCGCAGGCTTATCCATAGAGGGCAGCAGCTCTCTGTGGGTGGTCTTTGTGATCGCGCCGTCGAAAATGAGCACCATCGAGGGCAGGACCGTTACACAGCAGATAACGCCGAACACAACGCCCTTTGCCATAACGATACCGATGTCAAGGCCGAGCGTAAAGCTCATGAAGCACATTGCAAGGAAGCCTGCTACCGTTGTTATCGAGCTTCCCACAACAGACACCAGCGTGTCGCCGACTGCGTGAGCCATAGCTTCGTTCTTGTCGTCCGGATATTTTTTCTTGTTCTCAAGATAGCTGTGGTAGAGGAAGATCGAGTAGTCCATCGTGACTCCGAGCTGGAGCACCGCCGCGAGGGCTTTCGTCAGGAAGGAGATCTCCCCTGCAACAAAGTTCGTGCCGAGATTGTAGACCACCGCCATGCCGACGCTGAGCATAAAGAACAGCGGCACGAGGAAGGAGTCCATTGCCAGCGCCAGCACCAGCGACACCAGCAGCACCGCGATAACAACATACATCACGGTCTCGCTCTCGGCGATTATCTTCATGTCATCGTTGACGGCGCTCATTCCGCTGACGAAGCACTGCTCCTCGGAGATCTTTCTGATCTCGTCGATCGCGGAGAGGGTCTTGTCGGCGGCTGTGGTGTCCTCAAAGAACACCACAAGCATCGTGGAGTCGCCGTCCGAGGAATTGAAGAAGTTGTAGACCTTCTCGGGAAGTATCTCCTTCGGCAGCGAGATGTCGGTCAGCGAATCGTACCAGATAACGCTGCCGACGCCGTCAACTTCTTCTATCTTTGCTTTTGTTGCGGCTACGTCCTTGTCGCTCATGCCGTCGATCATCACCATCGAGAAGCCGCCCTGCCCGAACTCGTCGAGCAGTATGTCCTGTCCCTCCATGGTCTTGATGTCCTCCGGCAGATAGGAAAGGATATCGTAATTTGTTCTTGTCTTGATGTAGCCTATCGCGGCAGGCACCAGCAGTATCAGGCTGAGGGCAAGTATCACGAACCTGCTCTTTACCACGGCGCGTCCGAATTTCAGCAATTTCATCATCTCCTGATCTATGCACCCGACGGCTTTTCGCAAATTCTGACCGTCGGTCATTTTTTCGTATACCTCATTATATTACAAAACTGACCGTTAGTCAACCTTTTTGAAGCAAAAAATTGACCAGCGGTCAGAATTTTGTAGGAATGCACAAACCGCTCCCGTTCAAAAACTGACTATTGGTCATTTTTGGGTATTGACATAATTTTTAACACAATATATAATGTAAAAAAGCGAAGTGACAGCGGGGCTGCTGCCCTGCGCGAAATAATTCGGACTTCCCGAAAACGGTGATAAAAATGACAAAGCTTGACATGAAAAAGAAGAACAAGGAGAGCTCGCTGCTGAACACGGCATTCGAGTTTTTTACGACCAAGGGCTTCAGCAAGACCTCGATCACCGACATCTCCCAGAAGGCAGGTGTCGGCAAGGGGACGTTCTATTTATATTTCAAGGACAAGTACGATATCCGCAACAGGCTGATCGCCAAGAAGAGCGAGCAGGTGCTGATGAAGGCTGTACACGACCTGCTGGCACACGAGGGCAGCATGAGCTTTGACGAGAAGTTCATCTTCATAGTGAACAACATAATCGACCAGCTTGACGAGAACCGCTCGCTGCTGGGGTTCATCTCAAAGAACCTGAGCTGGGGAGTTTTCACCGATGCGCTGGCTACGACCAACCTTGAGCCCGAGCTGAACTTCCGCGACGCCTACTACAAGCTGCTCGAGGAGCACGAGGGTAAGATCTCGGACCCCGAGATGCTGCTGTTCATGATAGTCGAGCTCGTGTCCTCGACCTGCTACTCGGCGATACTTTACGAGCAGCCCTGCACTTTGGCGGAGCTCAAGCCGCAGCTCTACTCGGCGATACTGTCCCTGATAAAACAATTCACGGTGCAATAAAAAAACGCCGCTCTGTATGACAGGGCGGCGCTTTTGTTTACTTGGTGTTTGCCAGAGTCCACCTCATCGGCGCGATGCGCTTGGACTTGGTGTTGTCGATCCTCCAGTTGTTGAAGGTCGTGCTGGGGTCGAAATAGCGGTAGTCGGTCTTGGCCTTTGCCTTGTTGAAGCTTATGCCGACTCCCGGGCTGCGCTGGATAACTGCACCGATGCGGCGATGCTCGCGCTCATAGTCCAGAATATCCTTTGCGGTGATGATCTCTGTGTCCGAGACATTATATATGCCCTCGTATCTTCCCGAGGGGATAGCGATTATGCCCTTGATGAAATCCAGCAGGTTATACAGGCAGCAGAAAGAGAACCCGTACAGCCCGTCGTTGTAGATATAGCCCACATCGTCCTTTGAGTCATAGACCTTGTCGCGAAGGTTCTGGGTATACTCAGAGGTATAGATAGGGGCAACGCGGGCGATAACAGGCACCATGTCTGATTTCTTGACAGCCTTGTTGAGCATCTTTTCGCTCAGCAGCTTCATATCAACATAGTTTGAGCTGCCCTTCTCCGAGGTCGTCTCGCGGATCGGTTCGCGGCCCTTCTGCTGGCCGTATACCTGAGTGGTGCTCAAAAGTATAAAATTTTTGACATCCGCCTTGACGGCCGCCTCGTAGATAAATTTGTCACAGATCTTGCTCTTCTTCATCTCGGCATCGGTGATATAGGAATCCAGATCGTTATCCACCGAGCACGCAAGGTGCACAACTGTGTCGATCTTGTTGCTGGCGATTATCCGCGAAATGGTATCCTTATCGGTAATGTCGCACTGAACGAAGGTATAGTTAGCATCGGTGTTCACAAGCTCATTGGTAGTAGAATCAACGGCATAGACTCTGTGTTTCTTTGCAAGCAGCGCCTCGGTACACTTTATACCTATAAATCCGCTTGCACCCGTTAAAAATACTGAAGCCAAGCTTTTCATCCCCTTCCCCCTGCCCTGCCGCCAGCTTTGCAGCAAAGCATACTATAAGTCCTATACATTATATCACAAATATTGTAAAATGAAAAGCCTTTTGTGACCATTTGATGAAAAGTTTTCTTTTCTTTATAATTTTACTTGCCTAATTTTGTGAATTGTGATAAAATTAGAATAGACATCATAAGAAAATATCACTATGATTTTTAATTCGTTATTAAATTTAACATTCCGCAAGGGGTTTTGACCGTGGTTTATTCCGACCTGTTATTCTTTCTCGGGCTGATGCCCGTCAGTGTGCTGGTATCATTTTTTGACCGCAGCACCGAGTACAAAAATCTGATACTGATACTCACCTCAGTCATCTTTGTGTGCTGGGCGAAGCCTGTCCGCGCCTGCGTGATCTTTGTCACGGTGCTCAGCGAATATTTTCTTGCACGCGGCATCGAGAAGACCAAGCCCCGCAACCGCTCTTCGGCGGCTGTGCTGCTGATGCTCGACCTGCTCATCAACATCCTTGCCTTCCTGTACTTCGGCCACAACTACATCTTCGCCTCGGGCGGAAGGCTGCACCTGGCAGAGGCGCTTATCCCCGTGGGAGCAGGCTACTACACCGCAAAGGGCTTCTCCTACTGCCTTGATGTGTTCACGGAGCGCTGCAAGGCCGAGAGGAACATCTTCTGCCTGATGACCTACATGGTCTCATTCCACTCGCTGCCGGCGGGACCCGTTGTCCGCTACGGCGACATGGAGCCTGCTATCCGCAGGCGCAGCGTCACCGGAAAAAGCATCAACGACGGCCTTGACCTGTTCATCATCGGGCTTGGTAAGGCTGTGATACTGGCGCCGACCTTCAACCGCATCGCGGACATCGGCCTCGACCCGACCGAGCCCACGCCCTCGGGGGCGGTCATCGGTATGCTTTCCTTCCTTGCGGGCTGCTGGTACGGCTTCACGGGCCTTGCGGATATGGCGAAGGCGCTGGGGCTCTTCTCGGGCTTCGACTACCCCGACAACTACCGCGAGCTCACAGTAAAGGAAGGCGTCACGGGCTTTGCAAAGAGCGCCAACACTACGCTTATAAAGCTCTTCGAGGACTTCCTCGGGCTGTTCAACAAGGGCGGTAAAAGTGCCCCGGCAGCAGTGCTTACACTGATCGGCGCCCTGACGATGGCGCTCTGGTATCACATCAGCAAACCGTTTCTTGCAGTCGGCCTGTGCTTCGGGCTGGTGCTGGCCGCGGAGAGGCTCTTCCTCGGGAAGCTGCTCGAAAAGCTGCCGAGGCTCATCACAGCCGTTTATGTGGCAGCCGTAACGCTGGTCATCACGGGCGGACTGTACTTCGACAAATTCTCGGATTACAAGCGCTGGCTCGGGAACACCGTCGGCAGAGGCACGGACTATATGCTGAGCGTGTCGCTGAAAAACGCGCTTATCTCCAACTTCCTGCTGATACTGATAGCATTCATAAATGTCTGCACGCCCGCAAAGAAGGGCTTCCTGCTGCTTTGGGAAAAAGCAAAGGGACACTCCGCAGGCAGCTATTCCGCCTGCCGCATCTGTAGGACAGCGGCCTCGGCGTTTATACTTTTCCTCTGCGTTGTGACCGCCGCCGCAAGGGCAGTAGGCTGAACGACCCGACTTTCATTTACCGATAAAGGAGCAAACCATGGGAACCGAATTCAAGCAAAGCGACTTTGACCTCTCCCCGGACGAGGAATCCCCTCAGATGCCCGAGGAGTGCCCCGAGAGCGAAGCGGCTATAAAAGAGCTGAGCCGCCGCAGCCTTGAGGGAAAATTCAATTTCATAAATGTCATCGTGCTGTCGGTGCTGCTCATCGGCTGCGCTTCGTTCTTTATTGCCATGACAAGCAGCAAGCGCTATGGCGACGAGGGCAACAGGTTCTCGCTGAAGCGGCTCTTCAACGGCAAATTCACAGCCGAGATAAGCCGCCGCTATTACGGAACGATCGCCTATCCCGAAGAGATAAGCTCGCTTTCCGCAACGCTGACAAGGCTTTACGGCTACAACCCGAAGAACAACCCCGTGGCTGTCTCCGAGGACGGCACAGCGATCCCCTCGGAGGGGCCGAGAGTTACCAAGTCCACGGCTCAGGGACACGACGAGAACGCCCTGACCACCACCGACAAAGAGGCAGACAAGGAGGCCGAGGAGGAGCTCACCGAGCCCGCAGAGACCACCACGACGATCTATGAGACCGTCTTCAAGCGGACGACCTCCACAACGCCCGAGAACCCCTGGGCGGATCTCTTCACGACCACGACGACCACAAC
>CAMNBY010000219.1 GCA_946533615.1 uncultured Clostridia bacterium | reverse complement strand
GTGCTATGCGTACTCCGCCGCCTGTCTACGGCGCTCAGCCAAATTACGCAGCTAATTTTGCGTTTTCACAGCTACAGCCCGTAAAGCCGAAAATGGGCGCTGTTAAAAAGGCGCTGGTCGGAACATTGGTCATTATTTCCGCTATAATGGTTGCTTTGGTCATTATCGGTATTCTTGCCGACAGAACCAAGACCTACGACATGGGCAGCTTCAGTATAGAGCTTCCCACGAATATGGAGAAGCAGAGCCGCAGCGAGTTCAACGAGAGCTTTGAAAAGGTCAATGCGATCGACACGGACGTTTACGAAAACGGCAGAGTAAGATTCGGCTATGCTGTTTTTAACGCCGACAGCAGTTCCTTCGGCTCGACCAATACCAAATCGCTCCTTTCGCTGATGACTCTCAGCCTGCGCAGCAGCAAGGGCTTTCTTGAGCTTGAAAGCGGCGATGATTACCTCAAATATAACGTTCTGAACGATGATAACAAGATGACATATTGCCACCTGAAAATCAAGTCGCATAACGATAAGTGCTACCTGCTGATGCTGGTCTGCAACGAGGATAACCAGAGCAGATTCGAGAATAAATTTGAAAACTGGCTGGACTCCTTTGACCCGGAATAAGCACATTAAGCCCCGAACATCGCGTTCGGGGCTTTTTTTGTCAGCAGATGCGTTCAAGGTTCTCCTTGATGGTCTTGAGGATCCGCTTCTCAAGGCGTGAGATGTATGACTGGGAGATGCCAAGCTTGTCTGCAACTTCCTTTTGTGTCAGCTCGCGGCGGCCGCCGAGCCCGAAGCGCAGCTCCATTATCTGCCGCTCGCGGTCGGGTAGACGTTCAAGCTCTTCAATGACAAGCTGCCGTTCGACTTCACCCTCGATGCCTCTGTTGACAACATCGTTGTCCGTCCCGAGTATGTCCGAGAGCAGCAGCTCGTTGCCGTCCCAGTCAATGTTCAGCGGCTCGTCGATAGAGATCTCTGCCTGCTGTTTGGAGATCTTACGCAGGAACATCAGTATCTCGTTCTCAATGCACCGCGAGGCGTAGGTCGCAAGCTTGATATTCTTGTCGGGACGATAGGTCTTGACAGCCTTTATCAGCCCGATAGTCCCGATCGAGATAAGGTCTTCAAGGCCGACTCCCGAGCTCTCGAATTTCTTTGCTATGTACACCACGAGCCGCAGGTTGTGGACGATAAGCAGATCGCGGGCTTTCTCTGGCTCAGATGATAGCAGCTCGAAAGCGCGGTTCTCTTCCTCCTGTGTCAGCGGCGGAGGAAGAGAATCGGGGCCATTTATGTAGTCAAGCGTCCTCGGCGGGAGCAGCCTGCTCAGCCACCTCCGCAGTGCCTCTCTGATCTTTTTCAGCTCTGTAATCATTACTATCCTTCCTCTCATAAAAGTAAATGCGGGTTGAAGATCGCGCGGGGCGGGTCATCGCTGTCGAGTATCCCTGCCGAGCAGTTCGCTTCCTTCACAAGCCCCTCGCTGTCAAGTATCAGCACCCGACCCTTCGAGGTCACGGGCATTAGCCTGCTGCCCTCTACAGTTGAGTAGGGGATAAGATGGAACCCCCGAATGTAAAGCCCGTCGCTGCTGCCGAGGTCGAAGCGCCTGTACAGCTCGCGGCAGGAGAATACCACAACAGGCGCTCCCGAGAACACGTCCTCCAGCATATTCCCCGAGTCACAGACCGCAGGCATCGTGATCTCGCTGTCTCCGAGTATGTACCTCACCCGATAGCTCGCAGCCGCTATCTCCCGCCGCATCGCAAGGCTGTCAAAAGCGGTTATCACCAGATAGCACCCGATTATGCAGGCGCACATCAGCCACAGCGGAACGTCAAGATAGGGCGTGTAGTTTTTGTAGAGTATCACCCTGCAACCCGTGGCCTCCCAGATCACCATGCAGGCGCCGCCGAACAGCACCTCCAGACAGAGATACATCAGCGCGTATTTGAGCATTTCTTTGCGGCTCTGCGGCCTGAACACAAGGGCGGTCATTCCTGCAAGCACTCCGAGCTTCAGCAGCGTGATGAGCAAAGCCACCCAAAAGCCGTCGGTGTCGATCAGCAGGATCATCGAGCCGAAGCCGCCGATAACACCGCCGAGCATCAGCTTTTTGGGAGGCAGCTTTATGTGGCACAGCCTCGCGCAGCAGGAGAGAAACCCGATGGTCAGTATAAGGTTCGTCAGAAACAGTATGTCAAGATATATCTTCATCGGCTATCACCAATTTGATTATAGTCCACGGACGGAAAGAAAAATGCCGAAACAAGCCCCCTGCTCTTTGTATATTGACAAACCTTCTCGCAGGGAGTATAATGTAAATTGAGATATTATCGAAAGTCACACCTGTGGCTGATGGGGAGATAACCTATGCGCAAACGCAACAAAAACAAAAAGAGCCTTAAAAATATCAGGCTCATACAGATATCAATGATTATCGGCTATGCGATAATCGTGTTCGGTGCGGTGTCGATCGTTACCGAGCTGGCTGTCCGCAAAACAGACACCGTGCTGGAGAACAAGGTGCTTTCTCTTACCTCCTCGCTGAACGTGCAGATGAAGCTGAACATGGAAAGCTACCTGTCAAGAATGGAGACCATCGCCACCCTTGCTTTCGGCGAGGAGGCTGATTACACCTATGATGCCACCGACCCGAACAACGACGAATACGAGGCCATCAATACCGAAAAGCAGATAACCGACAAGCTCTACAGCTTGTGTATAATGGAGAACTTTGTTGACTACGGCATCGTTTACCGAAACAACAGGACGGTCGGCAAGATCTCAAACGCCACCTCGACAAACTTCGGCGATCATATCTTTGACGACCTCAGCACGATGATAACCCGCCCGAGGACCAACGACGGCTGGGCGACAGGCTACGGCGACGATTTCAAGAGAATATACTACGTCAAGCAGGTCCATGAAAACGCCGTGCTGGTCATTTCATTCTATGCCGCCGAGCTGGACGATGTTTTCGATAACCCCGAAACTCTCGGAGATATGGAGATAAGCCTTGTCAACCAGGATTACAAGACGCTGTACTCAAAGAAGGGCGCAGAGGTCGGCGAGCCGCTTCCCGATAACATCAGAGAGCGAATCAAGGGTCAGAGCTCGGGCTCTGTGATGGACAACGAGTATCTTGTGTCCGTAAACAAGTGCGGCGACTGGTACGTTGTTTGCTCTATCCCGACAAGGATAATCCTTAACGAAAAGAACGAGATGCGCAGCTATATCTATATGACAGGTATGGCGGCTGTGCTTGTTGCAGCTCTTGTGGGCTGGTACCTCTCCTATCTGCTCACAAGCCCCGTAAAGAAAATGGTATCGGCTCTCGACGACAAGGCAAGGATAGATATGCTAACGGGGATACTCAACAAGTCTACCTTCGAGGAATACTCCCGCAACTGCCTTGAGAAGTCGCTGAAAACAGAGCAGCGGGCTCTTATCATTCTTGATATCGACGACTTCAAGGGCGTCAACGACAGCCTCGGACACGCGGTCGGCGACAAGGTGCTCCAGCATACGGGCGAGATCATCAGAGAGACCTTCACTGATGACGACTATCTCGGGCGTATCGGCGGCGACGAATTCTGCGTGCTTGTAAACACCCGCTTTGACAGCGAAGAAAAGTTCAGGGAGTACGTCACCGAGAAATGCACGATCCTAAGCGAGCGCTTCCATAAAAACTACATAGGCGACGATAACAGCTACAAGGTCTCTGCCAGCATCGGTATTTCTCTCTTCCCCGAAAACGGCACTACCTTCGATGAGCTTTATGCAGCATCGGATAAGGCGCTGTATCATTCAAAGAAACTTGGCAAGGATACTTTTACTTTCTCCGGAAAGTTGGCAGAAAGCGAGGAGGAGCAATGATAAAACGGCTTGCAGCCCTGCTTATGGCAGGAATAATGCTCTGCCTCTGCTCCTGCGGCGGCGAGGAGGTAATAAGTAAACAGAAGCCCCAGGTGGAGATCAAGCTCTCTTGGTGGGGCAACGATGTGAGAAACGAATATACCCTCGAAGCCGTCCGTAGATTTGAAGAGCTGCACCCGGATATAAAAGTGAAGTGCAGCTATTCCGAATGGTCAGGATACGAGGCAAGAAGCCGCGTCCAGATGGTCTCGGGGACAGAGGCCGATGTAATGCAGATAAATGTCGGCTGGCTGAGCGAGTATTCACCCGACGGTCAGGGCTATTACGACCTCGAGACCCTCGCGGATACCGTCGATCTCTCGAATTTCTCCGAGAGGGTGCTGAAATACGGCAGGCGCAGCGGCGTCCTGAACGCCATTCCTATAGCGATGAACGCCGAGACCGTATATATCAACAAGAGCGTTTACGACAAATACGGCCTTGACATACCGACCGAGTGGGACGACTTCTACGCCGCCGCCGAGGTCATGAAAAAAGACGGCATCTACCCGCTGTCTGGTGCCGAGAAGAGCATCTTCCTCTTCCTCACTGCCTTTGCCGAGCAGCGCAGCGGCAAGCATATCTTCAACGAGAACAGCGAGCTGAACTTTGATAAGGAAGACTTCAGGCTGATGATCGAGGAGTATTGCAGAATGGTAAATGAGCAGGTGATCCCCAAGGTCGAGGACTATCAGCGTTTCAATATCGACAATCAGGTTTATGCGGGCACGGTCGCGTGGGTCAGCGATGCGATGAATTATTACAAGAGCATCATCGACAGCGGCGTCGAGATAGTCGCTGCGCCTTACCCCGTCCTTGAGGGCAAAGAGAGCGGCGAGGGCTGGTACGAAAAGCCTGCCACGCTCTACGCCATAAGCAAGAACACCGAGCACCCCAAGGAGGCGGCAATGCTCCTTGACTTCATGCTCAACAGCGCTGAGTGGGCAGAGCTTCAGGGAATAGAAAAGGGCATACCCATCAGCCGAAGCGCAAGAGATTACCTTGGAAGTATCGGTAAGCTCTCGGGCTTGCAGTATGATGCGTCGCTGCTGATGGAAGCAAACCCCGAGATAAGCGAGATGGATCCGACCATCGAGACCGCCGATCTTTACAACGGATTTATTGACATCTGTGACCTTGTGCTCTACGACAAGGCCACCCTTGACGAAGCCGCCGAACAGCTCATCGAGCAGTACAAGGCCGATTTTGCATTTGCAAATTGAAAGGGTAAGGTGATACAATGACCGATAAAGAGCTTCTTGCGCTGGCGGAAAACGCCGCAGCAAATTCATATTCGCCCTATTCGCATTTTGCTGTGGGTGCGGCTCTTGTTACCACCGACGGCAAGATCTTCACAGGCTGCAACATCGAAAACGCTTCCTTCTCGCTGACAAACTGCGCCGAGAGGACGGCCATATTCAAGGCAGTCTCAGAGGGGTATAAGAGCTTCACGGCTATCGCAGTTGTGGGCGGCAGAGACGGCGACTTTTCCAAGGATTGCATACCATGCGGCGCCTGCTTGCAGGTCATGAGAGAATTCTGCGACAGTGACTTCAGGATCATTCTTGCCGAAAAGACCTACCGCCTCGAGGAGCTTATGCCCGTAAGCTTCGGGCTGTAATAAGCTATCTGTCCAAAAATTTTCCCTGTTCAAATAATTGCGCGGGTTTTGCTTGACATTGGCGGGATAATGTGTTATAATAAGCTACTGCCAAATGAAGAGCAGGGAAGGGGTGAAGAGAGATGGCAATAAACAAGGCCGGCACAAAGCAGATCGCCGATAACCGTCAGGCGCGGCACAATTATTTCGTTCTCGAACAGATCGAATGCGGTATAGAGCTTGTGGGTACCGAGGTCAAGTCGATCAGGCGCGGAGCTGTTAATATGAAGGACAGCTGGTGCTCGATAGACAACGGCGAAATGTGGGTCAAGGGTCTGCACATCTCGCCCTACGAGCAGGGCAATATCTTTAACCGCGACCCGATGCGCGTCCGTAAGCTGCTGCTTCACAAGAAGGAGATCAACCGCCTTTTCGGAAAGGTCAAGCAGGAGGGGCTCACCCTTATACCGCTGACGCTTTACTTCAAGGGCAGCAGAGTTAAGGTCGCACTCGGGCTCTGCAAGGGCAAAAAGCTCTATGACAAGCGCGATGACATGGCAAACAAGGCCGCTCAGCGAGACATTGACCGCGCAATGAAGGAGCAGAACAGATAGCTCCTGTATGGGGATGTAAAGGTTTCGACGGGGATCTTGAAGAATGATAAGCGAGTAGAGGCGCGCAGAACTCTTAAAAAGGCGCACGTTTTAAAATTAGACGACAACGATAATTTTGAACTGGCTGCTGCCTAAGCGCAGC
>CAMNBY010000218.1 GCA_946533615.1 uncultured Clostridia bacterium | reverse complement strand
ACACCCGCCACAAGCAGGCCTACGGCCCCGAGTTCCTGACGGGCTTTGTGGTAAAGGACAACGAATCGTTCTTCCTGCTGACGGGCATCAAGGACAACGAGGCACGCATAAGCTCGGGAGGCGAGGTGTTCGAGCTCGGCTCTGCTTCGCCTTATGTTGAGGGTATGTACCCGATCCTTGACGAGCTTGTACAGACGGGTGAGTCGCCCTCGAGCATGGAGTTCTCGATGAGCAAGGGCGCCGACAGCCATTTCGTGCATATCTTCGTGCCCGTGATGGAGGGCAGCCGAACACTGATGTACGTCGGCGTTTCGATGCAGTGGCGGGATATGATCTCCGATGTTATCAGCATCTCGCTGTTGATGGCTCTTGTTACGGCGCTGCTGTTCCTGATAATCGGCCTGATGTTCCAGCGCCTGCTGACAAAATATGTCACCACTCCGATCAAGCAGGAGAACGATATAATCAACGAGTACAAGGTGAGCAAGGACTCGGCAAAGACCACCGAGGCGCTGAGCTACATAAACTCGGGCAACGAGATACAGGAGCTTGCCGAGGACTTCTCCTCGATGACGGTCGAGCTTGAACAGCACATCGCCGACGTAAGGTCGATAACCGCCGAAAAGGAGCGTATCGGCGCCGAGCTGGATATGGCAAAGCAGATACAGGAAGGCCAGCTTCCCAGCACCTTCCCCGCATTCCCCGAGTGCGAGCAGTTCGAGATCTACGCCACGATGACCCCCGCAAAGGAGGTCGGCGGCGACTTCTACGACTTCTTCTTCGTGGACGACGATCACCTTGCAATGGTCATCGCCGACGTAAGCGGCAAGGGCGTTCCCGCCGCGCTGTTCATGATGATGAGCAAGATACTGATAAACAACTACGCCATGATGGGACTCTCGCCCGCAGAAGTGCTCGAGCGGACAAACAACACCATCTGCAAGAACAACAAGCAGAAGATGTTCGTCACCGTTTGGCTGGGCATCATGAATATACGCTCGGGCAGGATAGTTGCCGCCAACGCGGGCCACGAGTACCCCGTGATAAAGCAGCCCGACGGAGAGTTTGAGCTCTTCAAGGAAAAGCACGGCTTTGTTATCGGCGCTAAGAAAAACATAAAGTGTAAGGAATATGAGTTCACGCTGGAAAAGGGCGGAACGCTGTTTGTCTATACCGACGGCGTGCCCGAGGCAACGAACGCGGATGAGGAGCTCTACGGCACAGACAGGCTTGTGGAGGAATTGAACCGACACCCCGACGCAGGCCCCGAGGAGCTGCTGCCCGCTGTTCATAAGGACGTAGACAGGTTCGTCGGCGACGCACCTCAGTTCGACGACCTGACAATGCTTGCAATAAAACTAAAATCAGAAACAGGAGGAAAACAACAATGAACATTACAATGACAAGGAACGAAGGCGAGCTTATCATAGCTATCGAGGGCAGGCTCGACACCCTGACCTCTCCCGAGCTTGAGGAAAAGCTTGAGCCCGCGCTCAAGGGCGTTACAAGGCTCGTATTCGATTTTGCACAGCTGAAGTATATCTCCAGCGCAGGCCTCAGAGTGCTGCTGACGGCAATGCAGATCATGGAGGAGCAGGGCGAGATGATCGTCAGAAACGTAAGCTCCGACATAATGGACGTTTTTGAAGTTACAGGCTTTGCCGACGACCTGAATATCGAATGATAAAGGAGAAGGACTATGAATGAAGTGGATATCCGCGCTGAAAAGGCGAATCTTCCAAAGGTGCTGGAATTTGTGGAAAGCCAGCTCGCGGCTCACGAGTGCAGCCGCAAGGTTATAACCCAGATCGATATTGCAGTTGAGGAGATCTTTGTAAATATCTCCAGCTATGCTTATGATCCCGAGGTCGGCCCCGCCACCATCAGGACGGAGATAACCGAGGACCCCCTTGCCGTCGTTATCAGCTTTATCGACAACGGCGTGCCCTACGACCCGCTTGCAAAGCCCGACCCCGACATCAAGCTTCCGCTGATGCAGCGCAAGCAGGGCGGCCTCGGCATCTTCATGGTGAAGCACACCATGGACGACGTAAACTATGAATACAAGGACGGCCAGAATATCCTGACCATCAAAAAGAACATCGTCTGAAGGAGGAATACAGTATGGTGAAAGAGAACTTAAACAACATCGAAGACACCGAGCTCGACCTTGACGCCCTTGAAGACGTGAGCGGCGGCGTTGCAAGACAGACAATGTCCGACAGCGGCCTGCCCATACCGAACGCTGTCTGCCATAAGTGCCAGGTCAAGGTGACACCCCTGCGCACAGAGAAAAGAAGCGGCGGCTTCACGATCATCTGGAAGTGCAACAAGTGCGGCAAAGAGCTGACAAACCTTGAAGTTGACTTCAAGTAACAAAACAGAATAATAAGGCCATTCGGCTGCCGCAGAGAGACTTCTCTAAACGGGCGGCCGAATGGCCTTTTTAGGCAACACCGCACAACCACCGGCTAACGCCTTTGCACGCTATCTGCTTGCATATTTTCCGTCATATTACCCAAATTCTCCTTGAAA
>CAMNBY010000217.1 GCA_946533615.1 uncultured Clostridia bacterium | reverse complement strand
AGTCGATGAACACCCAGTCGTCGGTATAGCCGCAGCCGTCCGAGCGGTAGCGGCAGGGCGTGTCATAGCGTATCAGCACAAAGCTGCCGGGCCTGACCTTGTAGTCCCGTCCCGAGATCGTAAAAAGCGCCGTCGTCTTCACAAGAAGCAGCAGCATCGTCCCCGGGCCGTCGGGCTTTTCAAAAACAAAGCTGTTGTCGTGGTCGTGGTCGTAGCCTACCGAGCCTACGTTCATTTGCTCACCCCTTCGAGCGCTTTTTCGTGTATTCAGCCATCACAAAGCCGCTCTCACCCTTGTAGCTGAAGATGAGCCAGCCCGCAGTTTCGCCTGTGGCCTCGATCACGTCGCCCTTGAAGAGCTTTCCAACGATCTCGCCCGAAACAGAGGGCTCGCGCCTGATGTTCACGGCTGCCGCCATGACCGCGTATTGCTCGTTCACGGGGGTCACGTTGTATTCAGACTTCTCGGGGTTCTCGCTTACAAGCTTTGTGTACTGGGCGAAAACAAATGCGGGCTCGCCGTTATAGCGTATGTGATACCAGCCGCCCGTCAGTGCCGTAAACTCGATCATGTCGCCCCTGTTGAGGGTCGCAATGACCGGATACCCGAGCCCTGCGCCCTTACGCACTTTCAGTCCTGCGGTCGTTACCTCTGCTTTTCCTGTCGCCATAGCCATCCTCCTTTGATCTGATAGGCTAATTATAACATATCGCGCCAATATAGTCAATGCTGTTTTCAATTCACAATGCACAATTGGAATTGATAGTTGATAATTGTTATGAGCGCAGAATTGAGCGGGAAAACAATAATCCCGCCGAAGGCGGCACCGCTCATTCTCAACTGTCAATTCTCCATTATCAATTCCGCCGACCACAAAGCCCCGAACCCCTCCGCGAGCTTTAGCTTGACCTCACCCTTTCGGAGGGGTTCCAGGCGCCCGATCGAAAGCAGGTGGGGAGTAAAAATAAAAAAATTGTTAAGGGTCTTGTAATTTGAAATTGATTGTAGTATAATAAATATGTATGGTGTTTTAATCTTTTAGAATAGGGTGATATTGATGAGTGTTAATACCGACCTGGCGCTGTGGCTGCTGCTGAAGGGTACCGATAAGGACCTCGGCGCCGACACAGTTGCTTCTGTCGTTATCACGGGTATATGCGTCGTGTTCATCGGCCTGATAATACTGATCCTGTGCGTAAATCTTTACGGCGCGATCTTTGGCGCGATAAACCGCAGAAAGGCCGAAAAAGCCAAGGCCGAGGCCGAGGCTGCCGCAAAGCAGACAGAGCAGTTCTCGCCTAAGCCGCCTCCGCAGCCCGAGCCCGTTGTCGAGGACGGCATCGAGGAGGAGGTCGTGGCTGTTATCGCGGCTGCAATAGCGGCAATGGGAGCTTCAAGCGGCAAGCGCCTTGCTCTCAGGAGCATCCGTACTGCCAAGGGCTCTCGCAGCGCCTGGGCAAGTGCAGGCATAGCCGAAAATACAAGGCCGTTCTGAGCGGCAGGGAAAGGACAGTGTTTATCTGATGGGCATTATCAACAGCTTTTTGGAAACCATGGCCGACCTTGCTGCGGAGTCAGGATTTGCAGGCTTCATACAGGACGGCGGCTGGAAAAATATAATAATGATACTGATCTCGTTCTTGTTCATGTATCTGGCGATAGCAAAGGGCTTTGAGCCGCTGCTGCTGCTGCCGATCTCGTTCGGTATGCTGCTGACGAACCTCCCCTTTGCCGAGATGTACCACCCCGAGTACTGGGAGTATATCGAGGGCGTTGCCGAACGCGGAGGCGGAACTAACGACCACTACATAGACTACGGGCGGATATTGCAGCACGGAGGATTGCTCGATATCCTGTATATGGGCGTAAAGCTCCAGATCTATCCTCCGCTGATATTCCTCGGCATCGGCGCTATGACCGACTTCGGACCGCTGATCGCCAACCCGAAGAGCTTCCTGCTCGGAGCTGCCGCACAGGGCGGTATCTTCTTCACGTTCATTGGTGCTGCCGTGCTCGGCATGACTGCCGCGGAGTGCGGCTCTATCGCCATTATCGGCGGTGCTGACGGCCCGACGGCTATCTACGTTTCGTCAAAGCTGCTTTCAAAGACCGACTCTATCGGCGTCGGAACTATCGCGCTCGCAGCGTACACCTATATGGCGCTGGTGCCTATAATCCAGCCGCCGATCATGCGCTTCCTGACCACCAAGAAGGAGCGCTCGGTCGTAATGGGTCAGCTCAGACAGGTCTCAAAGATCGAAAAGCTGATCTTCCCGATCCTTGTTACAGTAATCATCTCGCTTATGGTGCCCTCGGCGGCGCCTCTGGTCGGAATGCTGATGTTCGGCAACCTGCTCAAGGAGAGCGGCTGCTGCGACCGTATCGCAAAGACCGCCCAGAACGAGCTCATGAACATCATCACTATCTTCCTGGGCACCTCTGTCGGCGCGACCACAAGAGCCGACAAGATACTCACGCTCTCCTTCGGCAAGGTCATCCTGCTGGGCGTTATCGCCTTCTCGATCGGCACGGCCTGCGGAGTGCTGCTGGGTAAGCTCATGTACCTAGTGTCCGGCAAGACTATCAATCCGCTGATCGGCTCGGCAGGCGTTTCGGCTGTTCCTATGGCGGCGCGTGTCTCCCAGAAGGTCGGCCAGGAGGAGGTACCCACCAACTACCTGCTGATGCACGCGATGGGTCCGAACGTTGCCGGAGTTATCGGCTCCGCCGTTGCTGCCGGTGTGCTGCTCAGCATAGTTCAGGTCTGAGCGCGACCGTTTATAATTATAATAGTACAAAAGCTCCCTGCTTGTCGGGGGGCTTTTTTGTACGATCAGGCGTTTGATTATTTTATCTTTTATTGCAATATAAGCTTTTGTAAGATGTGCATAAACTGTGAACGTAGCATAAACAAAAAATTGTTTACCCCGCCAAAAGTTCACCAAATTTGTAAACTTCGTCACGTTTCTATTGAAATTTATTTTCTGATTTGTTAAAATAGTATGTAGAGAACAAAAAGGGAAGTGATCTCTGTGACATTATTCAAAAAGGAGAGTATGCCGAGCTCCGAGAGGGCAAAGACTTTGACCGCAAGCGTATCGGGCACGCTACTCGACATCGAAAACGTGCCGAACGCTGCGATCTCGTCCAAGATACTGGGTGACGGTTTTGCCATCAGCACCGAGGGCGGTGAGGTCAGGTGTCCTGCCGACGGCAGGATCAGGGATATTTCGGATATGGGGCATACCGTTTCGCTGAAATGCACCGACGGCCTGCGCCTGCTGCTCAACATCGACAACGGCAGCGAGGGCGAGCTGGCTCTGAATGTTGAAAAGAACGACGAGGTCGCCGCAGACACCGTGCTTTGCGCAGTCGAAAAGGCTGTCATTTCCATAGTTGTCACCAATTCCGAGCGCCTTACGCTCTTCGAGGTACGCCAGGGCGAGATCAAGAGCGGCAACACCGTCGCGGTCTACAAGCTGAAGCCGAAAATGTAAAAATATTATAATAGCTATTTACTTTTTATTATTGCTGTGCTATAATTTATCTGTATTCAAGACAGGAGGCAAAGCTTATGAAGATCGAAGAAGCTTTTTCAAGATTTGTTGGCAAGGAAGTTATCGTTTACACAGTTTCCAACGGACTCGCCACGGGCGGCCTGATAGAGTGTACTCTCGATGAGATCGGCGACGGCTGGCTGAGGATAAAGCAGGAGAATGACAACGAGAGCATCCTGAATATTGATAATGTGATCCGTGTAAGGGATTATCCGCGCAACAAGAACGGCAAGAAAAAAATGATCTTTGATTGATCTGTTTAGGACGGAGGCAGCAAGTTGATCGTACTGTTGGATGACATCAAGCTCAGGACGGCCGAGGAGTTCCTGCCCTATATCAACGCAGAGCTCAAGGCAGAAGAGGTCAACAGCCTTGACGAGCTTTCGGTATACCTTAACACAGCCGCCGAGGAGATAGAGTTCCTCGTCTCGGATTACGACGAGATCGGTGACGGAGAGAAGACCTTCGCCGCCCGCGTGATGAACGTGCTGTGGGAGGCAAAGAGAAAAAACGATAATATCAAGATCACGATGATGTGAGATAGGCCCGCCTCAGCGCGGGCTTTTTTGTTGCTTTTACACTAAGAAAACCCGCCGAAAGGGCGCTGTTCCGTGATCTTGACCGCTCTGCACAAAAATGAAATGAAGTGTAAGAAATCGAGAGAAATGAAGAAAAATAAAGAGAAACAGAGCGTTAGAGGGATATAGATTAAATTTTTGGCATATTGCCTATTGACTTTTGGCGCTTCTTCCTGTATAATAGTCAATGTTGCGAGTCCGACGCATTATGCGCGGACGTGAAAATGCAGCCTGGGAACATCTCACGCCCCGAGCCGCATATATCTTAAAGGAGGAAAAAACAATGGCAACTTATATGCCCAAGACAAGCGATATCACCCGCAAGTGGTATATTCTTGACGCCGAAGGCCAGTCCCTCGGCCGCGTTGCTGCAAAGGCTGCTCACATCCTTCGCGGCAAGCACAAGCCCACCTACGCACCTCACGCAGACTGCGGTGACCACGTTATCATCATCAACAGCGACAAGGCTGTTCTCACCGGCAAGAAGCTCCAGCAGAAGTCCTACAAGTGGCACACCGGCTGGATCGGCGGCCTCAAGGAGATCGGCTATGACAAGCTGATGGCTGAGCAGTCTGACAGAGCTATGACCATCGCAGTAGAGGGAATGCTCCCCAACAACACTCTCGGCAGAGCAGCAGCTAAGAGACTGAGAGTATACAAGGGCGCCGAGCACAACAACGCAGCTCAGAAGCCCGAGAAGTATGAGCTTTAAGGAAAGGAGCAATTAAGATGTACGAATCAAAGAGACCCTTTTTCTATGGTACAGGAAGAAGAAAGCACTCTGTAGCCCGCGTTCGTATCTACGAGGGTACAGGCAAAGTCACCATCAACGGCAGAGACATTGACGATTACTTCGGCCTTGAGACTCTCAAGCTGATCGTTCGTCAGCCCTTCGGCGTTACCGAGACTACCGATAAGTTCGATATTGTCTGCACAGTGACCGGCGGCGGTGTTACCGGTCAGGCCGGCGCTATCCGTCACGGCCTCTCCAGAGCGCTGCTCCAGTACAACCCCGAGCTGAGACCCGCCCTCAAGAAGGAAGGCTTCCTCACCAGAGACCCCAGAATGAAGGAAAGAAAGAAGTACGGCCTGAAAGCAGCCCGTCGCGCTCCTCAGTTCTCGAAGAGATAATTTTATCCACCAACACAAAAGCCCCGAAGCGCTATGCTTCGGGGCTTTTGTGTTATCATGTTTCATGTCCCATTCTTCACGGTCGCAAGATGGCCGGGCATCGAGCCTATAAGCACCCTGCGGCTCTCGTCGTCCCAGCAGAAGTAAATGCGTATCAGCTCCTCGGCCTTGATGCCGCGCTTGATGTGCATATCAAGCAGGTGCTGGGCGCCGTTGTGGGTGATGGTGTAGTCTGTCTTGTGAAGCTTCAGCGCCTCCTTGCCGCAGCCCTGTACCTCCCAGTTCTCGCGCTCGGCAAAGAGCAGAAGCTCGTCCTCGGTGATCTCCCGACGGCGGTATTTTGCGTATGCGGAGAGGAAAACTATCCCGTCGCAGAGACCTGCAATGTCAAGCGGCCCGCTGTATTTGCGCAGCTCGGCGGCGGCCCGCGAGGTCACGGTCACATCGTCACGATAGCCGCTCTCGACCCAGCCGCAGATGTCCTTCTTGTCGGTCGGGAAATGCGCCGCCGCCTCGATCTGCCCGCGATAGAAGGCGATAAGCTCGGCACCCCTGCGGTAGGCGGCTTCCTTGGACTCGGTCTCTTCCTTCAGGCGCCGGCTTTCGGCTTTGAGCGCCTCGACCTCGCTGCTCAGGGCCTCGTTTTTCTTCTGCGAGAGCCTGAGTGCCTCGGCAGTCTGGCTCATGTCCGTCTGCTGCTGGGAGAGCGCCTTGATCTGTGCGTTGAGCTCCGCCTTTTCAAGCCTGTAAAGCTCGCACTTCTCCTCGAGCGAGTCGGTCTGCTTTCGCTTGTCGTGGAACTCCCTGACCTTTGCGTCGGAGTAGAACAGTACTTCGCCGAAGCTGTAGGCCGCCCGTTTCGCCATGCCGATGAGCGTGGCCTTGAGCGTCTGATAAAAGCCCTCGATGTCGTCGCGGTAGCTGCC
>CAMNBY010000216.1 GCA_946533615.1 uncultured Clostridia bacterium | reverse complement strand
GAGGCGGTTTCACTTTGTGAATGAGGCGGCGGTGCAGCCGTCAGGGGGGCTTGTTTGCGGGTGGTCCTATCCGAGCTTTGTGGTCGGCCGAATTGATAACCCCGAATGGATAGTTGATAATGAGCGGTGACGCCTTCGGCGGATTTTTTTCTTTCCCGCTTAGCCGACCTTCACGGCAACTGTCAACCCAATTGTGCATTTGAATTGTGCATTGAAAAAATATTCGATTTCCTCTTGACAAACCCGCCGCACTTGTGTTATACTATTATCTGTATCAATATCTTTAACGGAGGAAAGTAAAATGAGCACACCTGAAATAGTAGCCGGCGTACTGCTTATAATCGCAGGCCTTATAATCATTATGGTCGTTATGGCACAGGAAAGCAAGGAGCAGGGTCTTACCTCTGCGATAGGCGGCGGCTCCAACGAGTCGTTCTACGAGAAGAACACGGGAAGGACCCGCGACGCAAAGCTCTCTAAGTTCACAAGAAACGCAGCTATCGTCCTTTTCCTTGTTACCCTTGCGGTAAACATCTTCGCCAACGTCAAGAAATGATAACGCTACCGAGCCCTGCCGAGCAGGGCTTTTGTTTTAATGTCAATGCTGTGGAAAGGAGAACGCTATGATCTGTATCGACAGCCGCCGCAGCACCGTGAGCCCTATGTTCGGCTGGTGCCGCGATTCAATGCTGAAAAGTTATTTTGAGGGAAAAATGGGAACAGCCTTTGCCGACAGCGCCGAGCAGCCTGCCTGGGCTGCCGTTTTCTCGGGAGATTTCGTTTTTGTTTCGGGAAGAGCCGAAGCTGTGGGAGAGCTGGCGGAGCGCATAGCCTCCATGGGTCCCGAGACCGTCGTGATACCCGAGAACGTACAGGAGTGGAAGACCGCCCTCGCCGCCTGCGGGCTCAGGCTTTCGGAGACCGTCCGCTATCATACACGCCTGCCCGAAGCCGGCCTTGACAGCAGGCTGCTTCGCGGAATGGCCGGACAGATCGCACGCTTCAAGCGGGGCAGCCTCCGCCCTGCCGGAAGCGAGGAATATGCCGAGCTCGCCGCCTGTGAGTGGGAGAAGGCCTTTGTCGCGAATTTTAAGGGCGAGCAGGATTTTCTGGAGAACGGCTTTGCCTTCTGCGTCTACATCGGTAACGAGCTCGCGGCTGCGGCCTCGACCTTCGGATATTACAGCGGCGGCTACGAATTGCAGATCGCCACAAAGCCCGCCCACAGGGGGCAGGGACTGGCCGTGATCTGCGCCGCAAGGTTCCTGCTGGAGTGTCTTGACCGCGGAAAGACCCCACACTGGGACGCCGCCAACAAGACGAGTCTCCATATCGCAGAAAAGTGCGGCTTTCTTCCCGACGGCGAGTACACGGCGCTCGAAAAGGTACGCTGATGTCCGCGGCTCCGCGAACGATAAGAAGCACGGAAACAAGGTCCGAAAGGAGATAGTAAAAGTATATGAAAAAGAAAAACATAAAGATCAAGAAAAAAGACAAGGAAGGGAAACAGAAAAAAAGCAAGAAGCAGAAGCGCAGCCTTGAGGCCGAGGCCATACTGCGGCAGCTGAAACGCGCAGGCAAAAAGCCCGTGCCATTCAAGCAGCTGCACAAGTCCCTGAGAGACATCAAGGGCTTCGACTTCGTTAAGTTCGTGGACGAGCTTGAAAAAATGAAGCGCTCGGGCGAGGTCATCGAGGATAAGACAGGGCTGCGGCTCGCGGATAAGAACAGCTTCGAGAGGTGCGTCGTTTCCCGCCTGAACCGAACCTACGGCTTTGTAAAAAACGTCGAGACGGGCGAGGAATATTTCGTCTCGGGCAAGCTGCTGATGGGCGCGATGCCCGGAGATGTTGTGCTGGTGCGTACCTTCCGAGGCAGCGGAGCCTCGCTCGAGGGCGAGGTCGTGTCTGTGGTCGAGGAGCATTTCTCCCGCTTCACGGGCGAGATCGTCAGCGAGTTCGGCAGGCTGAAGCTTGTGCCCGACCAGCTCTCGAAATATGCCATGGAGTTCGACGACCCCGACGGGATCTGCCCGAGAGAGCATGACAAGGTAATGGCCGTCATCACCGAGCGCGGCCGCCGCCACAGCGAGCACCGCTGCAAGCTCACCGCAGGCTTCGGAAGCTCGCTCAAAGCTTCGGTCTGTGCCCTGTCTGTGCTTGAGCTTAACGGCATCACGCCAAACTTCCCGCCCGAGGTCATCTACGAGGCCCGCGAGGTCTCCGACGACCGCAGCATCGGCCGCGAGGCCAAAAAGCGCCTCGACCTGAGAGATAAGATCATCTTTACGATCGACGGCGCCGACACCAAGGACATCGACGACGCTGTCTCGATTGAGCGCACAGCCGACGGCTATGAGCTGGGCGTGCATATCGCCGACGTGTCACACTATGTAAGACCCCGCTCGGCTCTCGACGACGAGGCCTTCCGCCGCGGCACCAGCGTTTACTACGCCAACCGCGTTATCCCCATGCTCCCCAAGGAGCTCTCGAACGGCATCTGCTCACTGAATCCGCAGGAGGACAGACTCGCTTTTTCCTGCCTTGCAAGACTGGACAGCAACGCCGATATCGTGGATTTCAAGTTCGCCAAGACCGTCATTCGCTCACGGGTGAAGGGCGTGTACAGCGAGATCAACGCCCTGCTGGACGGCAGCGCTTCGCCCGAGATCTCCGAGAAATACAAGGAGGTCAGCAGCGTGTTCCCCGTGATGTGCGAGCTGGCCGACAAGCTTAAAGAAAAGCGCCTGCGGCGCGGAGCTCCCCAGCTCGAGACCGTCGAGAGCGCCCTCATCATCAACGAGGAGGATATCTGCGTCGGAGCAAAGCAGTACGTTTCGGGACGCAGCCAGGAAATGATCGAGGACTTCATGCTCACCGCAAACGAGTGTGCCGCCCGCTTCGGAACAGAGAAGGGGCTGCCCTTTGTCTACCGCGTCCACGAGCCGCCCACCGCCGAAAAGACCGAGGTGCTCGCCGATGCGCTGAAAAGACTGGGCATTCCCTACGAGGATACCGGGATCCCCAAGCCGAAGCAGCTCTCGGATATTATCGAGCGCGTGAGAGATACCGAGCTGGCGCCCGTGATAAACAGTATGGTGCTCAGGTCAATGTCTAAGGCCAAATATTCAACCGAGCCGATAGGCCACTACGGCCTTGTGCTCGAGGACTACGCCCATTTTACCTCGCCGATCAGGCGCTACCCCGACCTTGCGATACACAGGATAATGAGCGACCTGCTTGAGGGCAAGAGCGTTCCCGAGTGCCGCCGCAGCTTCAATAAGTTTGCCTACGCCACCGCAGATCAGGCCACCCAGACCGAGATCACCGCAATGCAGGTCGAGCGCAGCTGCGAGGACTGCTATAAGGCGGAATACCTGAAACAGCACATCGGCGAGCTTGCCGACGGCATCATAACCTCGGTGACGGATTTCGGCTTCTTCGTGATGCTCCCCGATACCTGCGAGGGGCTTGTGTCGATACGCACCCTCGGCGAAGGCCAGTATGTCTACGACGGCCTGATGCAGCTGAAAAATATGGTAACAGGCCAGCGCTATAAGCTCGGCGATAAGGTAACGGTAAAGATCGAAGCCGCCGACGTCAACAGCGGCAAGGTCGATTTCACCCTTTCTTAAGGCAACACCGCCCCGATCCGCAAGCGATGAATCAAAACATCGGTGAACGAAAAAAGAGAGAACAAAATCTAACACAAGCTCTGACGTTCCACCCGGAACAAGGCTCTCCTAACGGCTGCACCGCCGCCTCATTCACAAAGTGAAACCGCCTCCCCTCCGGGGAGGCCTCGCAATGCCCTGCCAAGCGCTCGATCGAAAGCCGGTGGGGGAATTAAAAAAGAGAAATCAAATTATCCGGGAGCGAAATAAACATAACACGATCTTTAACGTTCCACCCGGAACAA
>CAMNBY010000215.1 GCA_946533615.1 uncultured Clostridia bacterium | reverse complement strand
GAAGTCACCGCCTGCTCCTTGCTGCGGTTGGCCGCGATCAGCCAGCCTATCCCGACAGCGATCGCCGCCGCAGCAGCTATGGCTGCCGCCCAGCCTTTGCCCTTTCCCGAAGAAGCTATCTCGGCTCTTTCCTCGGGTTCTTCTTTGGGGCTGTCTTCCTTACGCGGCAGTGTTTTTATAATATCCCGTGCTTTGCGTTCTGCGGGCTCGTCGGGAATGACAGGCCGCACCACATCTGCTCTCTGCTCTCCCGAAAGCCCGAGCAGCTCGTCCAGCGGTATGTCCTGCACCAAAGCATCTATCTTTCTCATAGCACGATACCTCCTTCTATCAGCGCCTGACGCAGCCTGTCGCGGTCCTTGCTGAGAATGTACTCGGACTGTCTCGGGGTCAGCCCCAGCTTTTCCGCCACAGCCTTTACAGGCAGGTCGTAATAGTAGCGCAGAATGAAAACGTCCCTGTCGGGCTCGGGCATGGCGCTGATGCACTCGGCGACCACGCGGCGGTTGATGCTCTTTGCGGCCTCCGCCGTGTAGTCGATCTCAAAGCCGAGATCGTTTTCCTCGTCGGGCAGCGGCTCGCAGCTTATCTGTCCGCGCAGCTTGTTCAGGGCGCAGCTCTTGGCCACTATGCAGATAAAGGTCTTGAGGCTGCTGCGGGAGAGGTCGATGTTCCGTCTTGTCTTCCACAGCTTGATGAATGTGTCGCTTACCGCCTCTTCGGCGTCGCCGCCGTCAGAGATCAGCTTTCCGACCACAAGCCGCACAAGCCCCTCGTAGCGCTCTCTTAACAGAGCCACAGCGCTGTCGCCGTCACTCTCCAGCAGCTCAAGTATCTCAGCATCGTTCATTCTTATCGCCACCGTTCTTCTTAAAAGGTACCTCTGTTTATATATACACCATAGCTGCGGCCTTTCCACAAGGATTATTGTTAACAAAGTGTAAATTTCACGAAAGCGCAAGTTTTCACATGATTTTCACATTTCATTAAGCTAACCTTTAGGTTCGGGGGGTATACTTTAAGCATAGCAAGGACAACACCTGACCGAAAGGAGAAAAGATCATGAATACAAAGAGAAACAAAGTTAGCTTTATAGCGGCGGTCATCGCGCTTTCAATGATAATGTCGGGCTGCGGCAGCAGCGCCTCTTCACAGGCTGAGGCCGAGGCCGTAGTCTCTGCCGCACAGTCGTCCGAGGCCGCATCGGAGTCCGGACAGGCGGAAAGCGAAGCCCCCGAGGACAGCAAGGCCGAAGCCGACAGCGAGAAGTCCGACGACAGCAAGACAGACGATAGCGGCAGCGCCGACAAGCAGAAAGACACCGACAGCGCAGCCGAAACCGAGGCGCAGCCCTCTCAGCAGAAGAAGGGCAACAATGGCGGCGCTCAGGAAGCCGAGACAACTCCCGCCACAGACGGCGGCAGGATCACTCCAACAGGCTCGACAGGCACAGCCGAGCAGATCGACACCGCGGACCTGTTCTCGAACCGCGACTTGAAGCAGGAGGCCGATCTCTCCGACGCGCAGAAGCTCACAGTGGCTGACGGCAAGACCATCAGCATCACCGAGGCAGGCGTCTACGTCATCAGCGGCAGCGCCGAGAACTGCACTGTCCGCGTCGAGACAGAAGGCGACAACGACAAGGTGCAGCTCGTGCTTGACGGCGTGACCATCACCAATACCGACAGCCCCGCGATATACGTTGTTTCGGCCGACAAGTGCTTTGTGACCACCGCAGCAGGCACCGAGAACACCCTCTCTGTCACAGGCGCGTTCACCGCCGACGGCGACACCAACACCGACGCCGTGATCTTCTCAAAGGACGACCTTGTGCTCAACGGCAGCGGCACTTTGAAAATATCCTCGACCGACAACGGTATCTCGGGACACGATGACCTCAAGATCACGGGCGGCACATACGACATCACCGCAACAGCCGACGCCATCGAGGCCAACGACTCCATCGCGGTCTGCGGCGGAAGCTTTACAATAAATGCAGGCAAGGACGGCTTTCACTGTGAGAACGACGACGACTACACCCTCGGCTGGATATATATTTCCGACGGCACGTTCAACATAACCTCAAAGAGCGACGGCATTCAGGGCACGACCTACACCTGCATCGACGGCGGTACGTTCAACATCTCCTCGGCAGAGGGCATAGAGGGCACCTGCGTTATCATCAACGACGGCAGCATCACCATCTCGGCCTCCGACGACGGCGTGAACGCCTCTAAGAAGAGCACCGCCTTCACAGCTCCTTCCTTCGAGATGAACGGCGGCACTCTGAACATCACCATGGGCATGGGCGACACCGACGCTATCGACGTCAACGGCAGCGTCACCGTGAGCGGCGGCACTATCAACATCACCTGTCCCACACAGGGCACCGCGGAGTCCTTTGACTATGACGGCACAGCGACCTTCACGGGCGGCACGATAATCATAAACGGCACTCAGGTAGATTCCATTCCTCAGCCAATGATGATGGGCGGCGGAATGGGCGGCCGAGGCGGAATGGGCGGCGGCCAGGACTTCGGCGGACAGGACGGCCAGTTACCTGAACGCCCCGACGGCGGTCAGGACTTCTGTGGCCGCGGCGGCATGGGCGGCCGCGGCAGACAGCTTTGATGACGGCAGACAAATCTAAAAACGAAAAACGAAAAGAAAAAAAGAATGCTTCTTCCCGGATCGGAAGAAGCATTTTTGATTAAGCGAATGTCTGTTTGTTGCTGACGGGGTGATAGGTGCTGACCATTTCCTGAACCATGTCAGATATGTCGTGCCTGTTGTTGTAGGCCGCCATCATCAGGCTCTCAAGATTCTGCAAGAAGTCCTCTGTATCGAAGGGGATAGGGCAGCCGATGTGGATAAGGTCGTTGTCGGTCTTTTTCAGACCCTCCTCGGCCATAAGCTTCTCCTCGTAGAGCTTCTCGCCCGGGCGCAGACCTGTGTACTGTATCTTGATGTCCACATCGGGCTTGTAGCCCGAGAGGCGTATAAGGTTCTTTGCAAGATCTGCGATCTTGACGGGGCTTCCCATATCAAGGACGAATATCTCGCCGCCCTTGGCGTAGGTGCCTGCCAGCATTACAAGGCTCACGGCCTCGGGTATGGTCATGAAGTAGCGGATAATGTCAGGGTGTGTGACTGTTACGGGGCCGCCGTTCTCGATCTGCTTTTTGAATATCGGGATAACGGAGCCGTTGCTGCCAAGCACGTTGCCGAACCTTACCGCCACGAACTCTGTCTTTACGTTCTTGAAGACGTCGCCGCTGCCGTCCTTGTCGGCGTTCTCAAGCCCCTCGTGAGTGAAGAGCTGCGGTATCTCGGCGGCTTTTCCGTCCTTGATCTTGCGGTCAAAGCTCTGGATTATCATTTCGCAGAGCCGCTTTGAAGCGCCCATGATGTTGGTGGGGTTCACGGCCTTGTCGGTGCTTATCAGCACAAAACGCTCGCAGCCGTGTACCATTGCGGCGTATGCTGTCTTGTATGTACCTATCGCATTGTTCTTTATGGCCTCGCAGGGGCTGTCCTCCATCAGGGGGACGTGCTTGTGAGCCGCCGCGTGATAGACTATCTCGGGCTTGTACTCGGCAAAGACGTCGAACATCTTGCGGCTGTCACGCACCGAACCGATAAGCGTTATCAGATCAAGATTGGGGTATTTTTCTCTCAGCTCGAGCTGTATCGCATAGGCGTTGTTCTCGTAGATGTCAAAGATTATCAGCCTTTTCGGCGAGTGGCCTGCGATCTGGCGGCAGAGCTCCGAGCCTATCGAGCCGCCTCCGCCCGTGACCATTACCGTCTTGCCGGAGATAAAGCTGAACACCTCCTGCATATCGGGGCGTATCGGGTCGCGCCCGAGCAGATCTTCTACCGAGACGCTTCGCATCTTGCTGACTGTTACCTCGTTGTTCACAAGCTGATAGATGCCCGGGAGCTGCCTCAGCTCGCAGTCGGTCTCCTTGCAGATGCTGAGAATATCGCGCCTCTCCTCGGCGGTCGCGCTGGGAATGGCAAAGAATATCTTGCTTACCTTGTACTTGCTGACGGCCTCCATTATCGACTCCCTGCCGCCCACAACGGGAACGCCCTCGATAAAGCGGTTCCACTTGTTGGGGTTGTCGTCGATTATGCAGACCACCTTGTCGCGCAGGCTGGCGGCGTTGTTTGTGTCGCGGAGTATCATCTGTCCCGCAGCGCCTGCGCCTATCAGCATTACTCTTGCGCCCGAATAGGTGGCATCGGCAGGCTTCATGTTCTTTTTAATCAGCAGTATGAACCTGTAGCCGAACCGCGCTCCGCAGACGAAGATGAACTGGAACATCATGCCGATAATGTAATAGAACACAGGCATGTGCCTGAAGAAGATCTCCATACATACTATATGCAAGGTGCCCGTGACTACGCTTGAAAGTCCGATGCGCATCAGCTCCGAAAAGCTGGCGAACCGCCAGATGCTCATATAGAGCCTGAGCACCCAGAACACAGCCACACAGATCAGCGAATACCAGCCCGCGAATTTCAGCCAGGTGTCGATGTAGTCACGCGGAATAGAGTTGAATTTGCAGTCAAACCTCAGCCACAGCGCAAGTATGTAGGAGCCGTTGACCATTATAACATCATAGAATATGAGGAACACGGCCATGATCTGCCAGTGCTCCCAGCCAAACAGCCCCGAGCGCTTTTTTGCACCCTCGTGCTTGTTTTCCATAAATATCCCCTTTGATTTCAGATTTCCCTCATATATTTTCCTGTTCAGATATGCTTTAATACTTTAGTATATTATATCATTCATGTCGGCTTTTGTCAATATCCCGCAGCGGCTGTGCGGGTGGTAATATCAGCCATTCAAAGCTCCTCGCCCTCGTAGGTCATTCCCCAGTCGCGGCGGCATTTGTCCATTATCTGCATCACCGAGCGTGTAGACGAGTGCGGCACCAGTCTGCTCTCGTCAAGGCCTGCGCCGAGACAGGAGTGTACCTCGCGTATCTCGTATTCATAGCCGTTGATCTCGTTGGGTATCTCGCTTCTCTCGACCTCGCAGCCGTCGCGGTCGAGCAGGCTTACCTCGCAGGAGCAGAAGAACCACTCACCGAAAAGCACCGAGCCCTCATCGCCGACGATAACGGCTCTGTTCCTGTTCGGTATCTCGAAGCCCGAGTTTACCGCAGCGAAGGCACTGTCTGTTTTAAGCATTATGCTGTTGCTCAGGTCAACGCCGTCACGTCCTATGTGGGCGGCGCTTATTATCTCCTTGGGGTCGCCTATGAAGTCGCGGGCAAGAGTCAGGGGATAGACCGCAAGATCGAGCAGGGCTCCGCCGCCGCAGGCAGGGTCAAAGAGCCTGTCGGCCGCATCGTACTGCACAAGGTTGCAGAAATCGGCCTTGATGTAGCGCACCTGACCGATCCTGCCGTCCCTCACCCATTCGAGGGCTTTAAGATAGGTCGGGCGGCACTTCATCCACATGGCCTCCATAAAGAACAGGCCCTTGCTCTTCGCCAGCGCGAGCATCTCGTCCAGCTGGGCTGTGTTCAGGGCGGCGCTCTTCTCGCAGAGAACGTTCCGCCCGTTTTCAAGACAGAGCAGCACATCGCCGTAGTGGCTGCTCATGGGCGTTGCGATATAGACCGCGTCGATGTCTGTGTCGCAGGCAAGCTCGCTGTAGCTGCCGTAGGCGCGTTCAAAGCCGAACTCGCGTGCAAAGGCCTCGGCCTTCGGCTTCGATCTTGATGCGACGGCCAGAAGCTCAGCGTCCTCACAGCCCTTCAGCGCTTCGGCAAAGGTGTGTGCTATCCTGCCCGTGCCGATAATTCCCCAGCGGTATTTTTTCATAGCTGCTCCTCCTTAACCGCGCTTTTCCCTGCGCTTGACCTCGATGTATTCCAGTGAAGCCCTGATGTGCTCGGTCAGAGAGCGCTCGATGCGGAAGGGGCGGAAGAAGTGATACTTCTTCGAGGCCTCGTCATACCACGAGCGTATCTCGGATTTGAGCGTTTCGTATCTGAGGATAACATCGTTCTCCTCAGCATAGGCTTTGAGCTTTGTGATAAGCTGTGCGGAATGTACGACATCTATGATAAAGATCCCGTAGAACATTCCTATCACGAAGGAGAACGCAAGGTTTTCCGCCAGCCACTCGAGAGAGTTCAGCACCCTCGGGTGTATCAGAAAATAATAAACAGCGCCCAGCACCGCCCAGAAAAACGAAAACTTCGGGCAGATCAGGCCGTTTATGTTGCCCCATTCGTCGGTGTAGTCCCAGAGCCTTACCTTGAAGCCCTTCAGCGCTATCATGCCTGCGATGTACTCGATCACCGTCATGCACACCGCCATCGTGGCAAACAGCACTATCTTGTTGACCGCATTGCTGCTGAACGGGTCGATGTTCTCGATCCTTGCTATAAGGTAAAGTACGCACAGGCCGCTGCCGTAGATCGGAAGGTAAGGCCCCGTGCAGAAGCCGGGGTTTATCCATTTGTGTTCGGGGTTGGCGGCAGAAAAGAACCGCCTGAATACCAGCTCTATGCACCAGCCTGTCACCGAGCCGACAGAGAACAGGAATGCGAGCTTCATAAACAGGTTCATTTCTGCTTGTTCTCGATGGCGGTTATCTTGTCTATCCTGCGCTGGTGGCGCTCGTCGCCCGAGAAGGGCGTGGAAACAAAGATGTCCACCAGATCGAGAGCCGTGCCCTCGCCGACTACTCTTGCGCCGAAGCAGAGCACGTTTGCGTCGTTGTGCTCGCGGGAGAGTCGGGCAGAGAAGTAGTCTGAGCAGCAGGCTGCCCTTATGCCCTTTACCTTGTTTGCGGCGTAGCTCATGCCGAGGCCTGTGCCGCAGATCAGTATCCCGAGGCTGCACTCGCCGCCCGTGACCTTTGCACAGACCGCCTCGGCGGCATCGGGATAATCGCAGCGCTCGCCGACTGCACAACCCATGTCGATGACCTCGTGACCCTGCTCCTCAAGGTGAGCCTTGACCGCCAGCTTCAGCTCGGGAGCTGCGTGGTCATTTCCTATCGCTATTTTCATATTCATTCCTCCGTTGTTTTTTTCTTTCTGAAAACGATCAGCTTGCTGATAACGTAATTGAGCACCAGCACCACCACATTTGCGATGATCTTTGTCACCCAGTAGTTGAAGTCCAGCAGGCTGTAGCCTATCCACATCATAAGCATCTCGACGCCGAGGGTGAAGAGCCTTCCGCTGTAGAACGAGGCCATTTCCCTGACTATCGCGCCTGCGCCTTTTGTCTGCGAGTCAAAGACCCAGATCCGGTTTGTGACATAAGCAAAGGTGACGGCGCAGATCCACGAGATCACGGTGCTTATATTTGAAACAGCGCTCTTGCCGAAATCAAGATGCTCGAGCAGAGCCTTGGCGGCGCCTGCGGTGACAAAGCTCACTGCCGTGGTCAGCACCCCGAAGAAGAGATACATCAGCACCTCTTTGTTTTTCTTGTAAAACGGCTCAAAGATGTTCAGCACGGGCAGATGCATCAGCTTGTCAAAAATATCGGGCTTTTTTTCCTGTGTGTTGTTATCCATACATATCCTCCGTTCACTGAGATAGATTATACCACATTTCACGAGATAATTCAACAGTTTTTTTAATTCCCCCACCATCTTTCAATCGGGCGCTTGGCAGGGCTTGCCGAGCCTCCCCGGAGGGGAGGCGGGAGGCTTTGTGAATGAGGCGGTGTCCTTGCCGTTAGGAGAGGCTTGCTGCGGGTGGTTCTATCGGGGCTTCGTGCTGTGCCGAATTGATAGTTGATAATGGAAAGTTGATAGTTTGAAGGTGACGCCTTCGGCGGATTTTTCCCCGCAAAGCAGTCACTCACGGCAGCTGCCAATTAAATTGTGCATTGGAAATAATTATCAATCTCTCACGCCTCGCACGACCCTGCGGGGTGCATTATCCTCCCACACAAATCCGGCTGACCCCCACCGTATCGCGAGGGATATCCCGCACATCACGCAGTTGTGAGGCGGCGTGCCGCCGCTCACGCGGATCAAAAAAGAAAAAATTTTTCAAAAAGGGGTTGACAAGTCGGTTGGTTTGTGATATAGTTAGTTACAGAGGTAATTAACCCATTAACAAACAAACTAAAGAGAGACAACAAAACGAAGAAAAGGAGCTGAGGAAATGTCAACAGTGCTGCTTGGACTGATCGCAGGCGTTATGGCAGGCGCGGTCGTCAGGCTGATCTCGAAGGAGCAGAACAGCGAAGATAAAAAATAACCGCTGCGAAAACAAGAAAAACTATGTGAACAAAGAAAGAGGCAAAGAAAGGAGGAGCAGATGGAACTTAGATTTGACAGTGATAAGCCCATCTTCCAGCAGCTGGCAGAGTGGATAAGCGACAACATTATCCGCGGAGCATTCGCCGAGGGCAGCCAGATCCCTTCAACAACAGAGATCTCCGTCACCTATAAGGTGAACCCCGCAACGGCGCTCAAGGCCGTCAATATCCTTGTGGATAAGGGAGTAATATACAAGAAAAGAGGACTTGGTATGTTTGTGGCAGAGGGCGCCTGCGAAAAGCTGATGCATGAGCGGCAGGAAGAGTTTTACGGCAGCTACATCAAGACGATGCTGGAGGAGGCCGAAAAGCTTGGCCTTACAAAACAGCAGCTGATCGAAATGATCGAAAGGGGATAAACAAAATGAGAGGAATAGAAATAAGGAACATTACAAAGGATTACGGCAGCACCAGAGCACTGGATAACGTAAGCGTGAATATCGAGTACGGCAGGATCTACGGCCTGCTGGGACGCAACGGCGCAGGCAAGAGCACGCTCGTGAATATAATCTCGAACCGCATATTCGCCACAGAGGGACAGGTGCTCATCGACGGCGAGCCCGCAAAGGAAAACGACAAGGCGCTCTCAAAGCTCTTCACAATGAGCGAGAGCAACCTGCTGCCGCAGGATATGAAGGTCGGACAGGCTATCGAGCTTACAAAGGAATTCTATCCCGACATGAACACCGAATGCGCCTATGAGCTGGCCAAGGAGTTCGGCCTTGACCTTAAAAAGAAGCTCCAGAGCCTCTCCACGGGCTATACCACGATAGTCAAGGATATCCTCGGGCTCACCTGCAATGCGGATTACGTCATCTTCGACGAGCCCGTTCTCGGACTCGACGCCAACCACCGCGAGCTTTTCTATAAAAAGCTTATCGAGCGCTACAGCGACTACGGCGGAACGTTCATCGTTTCCACACACCTTATCGACGAGTGCGCGTCGCTTATCGAAAGAGCTATCATCATCGACAGCGGCAAGCTCCTTATGGACAGCGACACCGAGGATATTCTTGCGGGCGCGTATACGGTCACAGGCGCAGCCGCAGCAGTAGCTTCCTACGCCGAGGGCAAAGAGATCATCGGCAGCGACTCCGTGGGCGGCCTCAAGTCCGTATACATCAAGGGACAGCCCGAAAACGTCCCCGCAGGCCTCGAGGTCTCTAAGGCCAGCCTGCAAAATATCTTCATCAGGCTGACAAACACAGACGAAGAGAACAATGCCTGATACGGAACAACAGGAAGAAAAAGGAGCAAAGAAATGAAAACGAAAGCGATGTTGAAATACATATCTGTATACTTACTCAAGAACTGGGTGGTAGTCGCGGTGGGCGTTGCGCTGTTCGGGATACTGCTCAGCTGGTCGGATTTCCGCTCGTCAAGGCGTGACATGGACGAGCTGATCGACGAGTACGGCACCTACGAGCAGATACCCGAGGACGAGCTTGATAACGTTGATGGCTTCTCGGCCTCGTTCGGAATGATGTATGTGGTGATCGTTTCGATCTCGTCATCAGCGCTGGCGATACACCTCTTCGGCTTGACGATGCAGATGTCAACCACAAGAAAGGTCATGCGCCGCGTGTACTTTGCGGCAATGGCAGAGCTCTCACTCATCGGCGGAGTCTTCTTCTGGATAGCCCAGACAGCCGCCTACAGGTTCTTTGCCTCGAAGGCGGAGAGCTATCCCGTGCTTCGGGACGCGTGCCTTGATTACTCAAGCCCCAAATATCTCTGCTTCTTCCTTTTCACGGGCTTTGCAACAGCGGCGATCGGAGCGTTCTTCTCGATCCTGCTCAGCAAGAGCAAGCTGGCAGCAGGCGTGCTGGCGATCACGATGTTCACCGGTACGGTGGCCGGAACGATCCTGCTCTATTTCTACGCAGGCACACTCGCGGCAACTCTGACCTCAATAGGCATCGCCGCTCTGTTCGCCCTGCTCAGCAGCAACGCTATCATGAATATGTCCCTCGAGAGCAATCTCTTCAAGCCGGCAAGGAGGTAATGATATGGATAAGAAGCTTTTCAAATATGCGTTCAAGAGCCCTATGGTCATCGTTATTCTTCTGATAGGCGCGGCGGTAGGTTTGCTGCCTGCCTGGGCTATCTCGGCCGTTGAAGGCTCCGATGACAGCGTACATTCTGTTGTGACAGTCCTCTGCGGATTTGCAGCGGTCGTAGCCGCGATCCTCAAGACCACCGACCTTTTCAGCGTTTCGACCGCCTTTAACCGCTCGCGCCGTTCGCTGCTGACGACCCTGACGGTGCTGTTCCTGATCTATTCTGCCTTTGCGGCAGCCCTGTCGCTGGCCGGCGAGTTCCTTGCAAGCAAGCTCTTCGCTTTCGATGAATTCACATACGAGTTCCGCCCGATGCTCCAGAACATGGGCATCTCGCACGAAAACTGCACAGGCTTCCCGGGGATTCTGCTGAGCTTCGCCTTCCAGCTTGCGTTCTTCCTGATGCTAAGTATGTGCGGGCTGTTCGTGTTCGGAATGTTCAGAAGGCTGCCTGCCAAGCTGGGGCTCTCCTTGTGGCTGATCTTCATATTCGGCCTGAACATGGTCAATATCCTCGATATCAGGCTGAGCTTCCTCAACATAGACATGAACGCCTCGCTGAGGATAGGGCTGATCGCCTGCCTGCTCGTTTTCTTCGGAGCTGTAGGCGCATACTGCGTCAGGACCTGCTCCGCCGAGCCGAGAAGGGCAGTGAAATAAAAAAGTGAAAATAGTACTTGACAAATGAGAGAAAACGTGGTATCATATTATTTGTGATATCACTGGGGTATTAGCGCAGCTGGGAGCGCACCACACTGGCAGTGTGGGGGTCAGGGGTTCAAGTCCCCTATACTCCACCATCAAGCCCTCGACGTGCTGCACGGCGAGGGCTTCTGTGTTAGTTAATGACAAAATCAGGAGAAACGCTATGAAAACTACGCTTATCATAATGGCCGCAGGCATCGGCAGCCGCTACGGCGGAGGCATCAAGCAGCTTGAGCCCGTGGGTCCCTCGGACGAGATAATCATGGACTATTCTGTCTATGATGCCGCAGCTGCCGGCTTTGACAAGATCGTGTTCGTTATCCGCCGCGACATAGAAAAGGAGTTCGCCGAGCGCATCGGCGACCGGATCGCAAGACACGTAAACATCGAGTACGTCTTCCAGGAGACCGACGATATCCCGCAGGAGCACAAGAAGATAGACCGCCGCAAGCCCTGGGGCACCTGCCACGCCGTGCTTTGTGCCAAAAATGCCGTACACGGCCCCTTCGCCATCATCAACGCCGATGACTACTACGGCCGCGAGGCGTTTGTGAAGCTGCACGAGCAGCTGGTCAGCGACCACCCGAAGACCGACAAGCTCGGCCTGTGCATGGCGGGCTTTGTGCTGAAAAATACCCTCAGCGAGAACGGCTCCGTTACAAGGGGCGTTTGCAGCGTTGACGAAAACGGCAGGCTCTGCGACATCACCGAGACCTATAATATCCGCGTCGAGGGCGGACGTGTCATCAGCGGCAGGGAAGAGACCCGCGAGCTCGACCCCGACAGCCTTGTTTCAATGAATATGTGGGGCTGTCCCGTCGAGTTCATGGAGCTGCTTGAGCGTGAGTTCAGCCTCTTCCTCGACGAGAACGATGAGAGCGAGACCGCCGAGTTCCTGCTGCCAATACTCATCGGCAGGCTGCTCAAGGA
>CAMNBY010000214.1 GCA_946533615.1 uncultured Clostridia bacterium | reverse complement strand
GGCGGCGACGGCCAGTATACTCAGGGCGACTGCTTCCCCACAGGCACGGTGCTCACCTTTGATAATATGTCCCTCAAAGACCTGAGCAGCGACGAGAACGACTACAAGGCGCCCGAACAGTGGCAGCGAGCCGAGATACTCACAAATCAGGTCGCCTATTTTCCCGAGAGAACAAAGCAGGCGACCCTTCTCTGCACCGACAAGAGCCCGCAGAGCTTCGAGGTCATCGACTCCTCGGGCAAGAGCGTCTACTCGGGCGAGAGCAGCTATTTCGGCGTTGACGAGGACTCCGGCGACACGGTGCATATACTTGATTTCTCGGAGCTCAGGGACGAGGGCACCTATCATATCGAGGCCGCGAACGGCGCCGTGAGCCGTGACTTCGCTGTCGGCGGAAAGGACAGCTATTCCGCAATGCTCTACGATGCGCTGAATTATTTCTACCAGAACCGCAGCGGCATCGAGATCAAGAGCGAGTACATCACCTCGGGCGACAAGAACAGCCTCGCCCGTGCGGCAGGCCACCCGTCCGATATGGCCGAGATCGAACAGACATGGGGCTATTCGGGCACGAGCGGCTCGATAGACGTAACGGGCGGCTGGTACGACGCGGGCGACCACGGCAAGTATGTTGTAAACGGCGGCTTCTCTCTCTGGCTGATGCAGAACCAGTACGAGTTCGCCAAGCAGAACGGCTTTGCCGACGCCTACGCCGACGGCACCATGTATCTCCCCGAAAACTCCAACGGCTATCCCGATCTGCTCGATGAGGCGCGTTTCGAGATGGAGTGGATGTTCAAGATGATAGTCGCCTCGGGCGACTGCAAGGACATGGCTTACCATAAGGCGCACGACGAGACGTGGACAGGTCTTGGCGTTGCCCCGGCAGACGACGACAAGAAGCGCATCGTCAAGCCCCCCACGACCGCGGCGACCCTCAACCTTGCTGCCTGCGCAGCTCAGGCCTCGCGCCTCTGGAAGGGCATCGACGACGACTTCTCGGCGCTCTGCCTTGAAAACGCAGAAAAGTGCTACAGGGCTGCAAAGAAGCACCCCGATATGTATGCGCCGCTCGATGAGTCTCAGGGCGGCGGCGCCTACGGTGACGACGACGTCAAGGACGAGTTTTACTGGGCGGCTATGGAGCTCTACATAACCACCGGCAGCGAGGAATATTTAGACGATGCCGAGGCCTCGGACTATTATCTGAGCGTTCCCGTTACCATGAGCGGCGGCGAGTCTGTCGGCGCAGCGGGAAGCTTCGACTGGGGTCATGTCGGAGCGCTTGCAAACCTTAGCGCCGCCCTCAATCCTGACCGCTTCGAGGACGACGACAAGGAGAGCATATCAAAAGCCTTCAAGTCCGCAGCGGACACCTTCCTCGACATGGAGAAAAAGCAGGGCTACGGCCTTCCCTACGCCCAGAGCACCATAAGCTACAACGACAGCGGCAAGGGCTATATCTGGGGAAGCAACAGCGTTGTTGCCGACAATTCCGTGGTGCTGGCCTACGCCTATATGCTCACGGGTGACACCGCCTATCTTGATGGTGTCTGCGGCGGCCTTGACTACCTGCTGGGCAGGAATGCAATGGATCAGTCCTACGTCACGGGCTACGGCACACACTCTACCGAGAACCCCCACCACCGCTACTGGTCTAACCAGATAGATGCAGCCTTCCCGAAGGCGCCCTGCGGAGTTCTTGCGGGCGGCCCCAACAGCGGAATGGAGGACCCCTGGGTACGCGGCAGCGGCTGGAAAAAGGGTCAGATCGCTCCTCAGAAGTGCTACCTTGACCACATCGAGGCCTGGTCTGTGAACGAGTGTACGATCAACTGGAACGCCTCGCTGGCTTGGCTCGTGGCCTTTGCGGCTCAAGAGAACACGGGCATCGAGATCGGCAGCACAGGCTCCGACACGGGCGCCGAGAACGACGGCGGCAGCGGCAAGCCCAACACCGAGCAGACATACGACGAGTCTCAGGCCGAGGAGAACGCCTCAAAGAACGCCGAGGACAAGGGCAAGACCGATGACGATGATGACGGGGACAAGGACACCGACCGAAGCGACAAGTCCTCAAAGGCCGAGGACGAGAAGGAAGGCGGCAGCAAGTTTGCCGTGATCGCGCTGATAGTCGGCGCTGTAGTCGTGGTGCTGATCTCCGTCGAGGTCTTTGCCTACAAGGTGATGAAGCTCAAGCGTCAGCAGCTTCCCGCCGCTCCCGCAGCACCTCAGCAGACACAGCAGACACAGCAGACACGACCCGATGAACAGGAAAAGAAATAACAAAAAGCAGCCCGCGCGGAGCGCTATGCTCCGTCGGGCTGCTTTGTTGATGTCAGGTGAATATTGTATGGTCGAAAGATCACATCATGCTGTTGATGAAGGTGTAGGTCGTGCCGTCGCTGTCTGTCCAGACAAGGCCTGTGTTGGTGAACTGAACGCTGCCGGAGTGGTCGGAATCAATAACGGTGGAGGTCTTTACACTTCCGTCATCACTGTAAACCTCCTTGGACTTGGAGCCGTTGGTGTAGGTGAGCTTGGAGTCGGTAACGGTGCCCACGAAGCCCCATATCATCGTCTCGCCTGCGTTGACTCTCTCGGTAACGGTAACAAAGTATTCGCCGTTGTCGTGCTTGATGATATCCATCCAGGCCTTTACGCCGTTGCCCTCGTAGAAGTTGCCTGTTGCCATCTCGTCGCGGGTGGGCTGCTTGTCAGCGTACTTGTCGTCCTTGGTGGTATCGTCAGCCTTGGGAGCCTCGTAGTTCGCGGCAGAGGGCGAACCCTGTACAGGAACGAAGCAGGTCGCGTGCTCGATCTCGCCGAGGTCGTCCTTGAGCTCGATGCCGTAGGACTTGGCTACCCAAGCGCCTGACTTGCCCGAGTAGAGAACGTCGCTCTTGCGGGTGCCGCCCGACATATATGTGTTTACCTTGCGGCAGTTGCTGAAAGCAAGAGTGCCGTTGGCGTCGAAGGAACCTGTCATATCCCAGTAGTTGTACTCGGTGTCGTCAACAGGCCATACCATGTGGATAGAGTAGGTGTCGTTGCCGATGTTGGTGATCTCGATGGTCGCCTTGCCGAGCTTGCGCTCAACGTAGGTGCCTGCGTACTTGTCGCCTGCGACCTTAACGGGCTTGAAGTCGGGCAGCTCGGGAGCTGCGGGTGTTGCTGCGGGAGCCTGTGTTGCGGGAGCAGCCTCTGTTGCCTTGGTGGTGTCGGCAGCCTGAGTGGTCTGTGCGGCCTCGGTCTGGGCTGCCTGAGTGTCGGCGGGCTTTTCGGTGTCTGCGGGCTTTGTCTCTGCCTGAGAATCATTATCGCCTGCGGCAGAAGCGTCTTCTGCTGCCGATGCGGTGGTGGACTGTGTTACAGGTGCGTTGTTGTCTGCGGTGGTGCTGCTGTCGGTGCTGCCGCAGCCTGCAAGTGCAAGTACGGAAACGAGTGCAGCCACAGCGCTCAATCTTTTGATCATCATTACAAGATTCCTTCTTTCTTAATACTTCCGTTCGGCGGGCTTCTCGTACTCCCGCCGCGATTATTATATTATCACTAATGTGATATTTAATCAATAGTTAAAATATCTAAAGATCGTATCTGTAAGGCGCGAATACTGTTGATAATTGGCGCAGTTAACAGAACTTTCGCAAATTATTGATTTTTCCGTGAAGGCGTGCTATAATGGAAAAAAGGCTGTCTTTTCGGGAGGGCAATTATCCCGGAAGGAAAAAACAGCTAAAGGGAGATGCCGCAGATGAACGTATCAAAAAACGACAGGCGCGTTATGAAAACAAGAAAGGCGATCAATGATGCTTTTTCGGAGCTGCTCGCGGAGAAGGAGCTGAGAAAGATAACCGTTCAGGAGATCGCCGACAAGGCGGACATCAACCGCGTTACCTTCTACAAGCATTATCTGGACGTTTATGACCTTTACGAGAAGGCGGAGAAGGAGATACTGGTCGATCTCGGCCTGCTGATACTTGACCTTGAGGCGCTGTCCTCAAAGGAAGTGTTTGCACATCTCACCGAGCATATATTAAACAACCGCGTCACCTTCAAAATGATATTCAGCCCCAACAACACCAGCGGGCTGAAGGATAAATTCAGCAGGATGATGGAGGGGCTGTTCTATAAGATGCAGTCCGAGGCCGTGCCTGCGGGCAAGCACGTTTCCGAAACTGTGCTCATGTACCAGAGCTGCTACAGGGCGCAGGGCTGTCTTGCGCTTATCTCCAAATGGGTGCTGCGCGACTTTTCGGAGCCGCGGGAGAAGATAGCCGAAGCGATCTCGGGGCTCGACCGCAACACCGCGGAATACATGAGCAAGAACGCCTGACGGCGAAAAGGGAGAAGCGCTATGCTATTTACTTACCTGATCTCCAACTACATGACCCTGCTGATAATCTCGGCGGTGGTGGTGCTGATATTTGTAAACAAGGACTACGACATTCCCGCGTCACAGATGTTCCTGCTCAGCGTCGGCCTGCTGCTGGTGATAACCGTCTTCGACACCGTCGAGGAGCTGTGCCTGACAGAAAACGACATACTGGTGCTGACCCTTGCCGAGCGCGTGAAGCTGAGGACGATAGCTGCCGCCATAAAATATATCCTGCGGCCGTTCGTGATAATGATCGAGGTCTTTATAATAATCCCGCCGAAGAACAAGTGGAAGCCCCTTGCGGCTATCCCTGCGGCAGCCAACCTGATCGTTTATTCCACAATGTTCATGGAAAGCGGCATCGCCGTGTCCATCAGCCCCAACAACACCTTCGTCCCGGGGCCGCTGAGAATGACGGTCTATTATACACAGATATTCTATATCCTGCTGCTGGTGTGGATCTCGGCGAAATATTTCAAGGACATGAGCCGCGGCAAGAACGTCATCGTTATCCTTGTGACGGTCCAGACCATCATGACCTCGCTGCTGGAGTATGGCAACCGCGCTCCCGGCTTTGTAAATCCCGTCACGGCGCTGGCGATGCTTGAGTATTACATCTACCTCTCCGTCGTCTACCAGCAGGAGATGCGCAACACCATCTCTCAGAAGGACCTCGACCTTGAAAAGGAGCGTATGCTGATACTGAGGAATCAGATACAGCCCCACTTCATCTACAACTCCCTGAGCATTATCCGCTCTCTGGCGAAGCGCGACAGCGAACGCGCCGTCAGCTGCATCGACACCTTTTCGGACTACCTTAAAGCCCACATCGGCGCTATCGAAAACGATGAGCTCGTGGACTTTGAAAAGGAGCTCGGGAACGTGCGGGTCTATCTTGATCTGGTAAGGGCGGACAAGTCGCGGAAGCTTGAGGTCATCTACGAGCTCGGCACTGTTGATTTCCGTATCCCGCCGCTCTCGCTGGAGCCGATAGTCGAAAATGCCGTGAACCACGGCATCGGCCGCGAGGGCGGGACGATAACCATACACACCGAGGAAGCCGCCGAAAGCTTTGTTATCACGATCTCTGACAACGGGACGGCGAAGAACTCGCCCACAGACGATGTGCCGTTCCACATGGGCGTAGGCATCGAGAACACCCGTAAGCGCCTTTCGCTGCTCTGCGGGGGAACTCTCGAGATGGATATGCAGCCCTGCGGAACAACAGTAACATTGAACATTCCAAAGGACGGAAAGGACGTAAAGAATGAAGATCCTTATAGCAGACGACAACCAGCTGATAGTTGAGGATTATCTGGACGAGATGAGCAAGATCGTGCCTCACGCCCAGTGCATCGGCACCAGCGACCCTACCGACGTCATCAGGCTCTTTGAGGAGTACAGGTTCGATGTTGTCATAATGGACATAGATATGCCCGAGATAAGCGGCATAACCCTTGCAAAGAAGATACTTGCGATCAAGCCCCGCACGAACATAATCTACGTTACGGGCTACGAGAAATTTGCCCTGCAAAGCTGGGACACCTTTGCAAGCTCCTTCCTGATAAAGCCCGTCAGCACTGAGAAATTCCGCGAGGCCTTCGAGCACCTGCGTCACCCAGTCTCGAAAATACCCGACGAGTACATCGAGTCCGAATACGCGGGCGAGAACAGGATAGGCAAAAAGATACTCAAATGCCGCGAGGAGCGCAGCATGACCCGCGACGAGCTCTCGGGGCTGCTGGGCGTCACTCCGCAGACCGTCTCCCGCTGGGAGAACGGCAAGCGTATCCCCGATATCATCACCTTCCTCAAGCTTGCCCAGATACTCGCCGTTGACCCCGGGGAGCTGATGTGCTGAAGCGCCTCGGGGTCAATGGCTAAGTGAATAGAGAATAGTTAGAGCCTTCCCTTTGGGAAGGCTCCACTCTTCACTATAAACTATTCACTGAGCAGCGCAGCACAGCACATCACATCAGGCCGCAGATAAGGTTTGCGAACTCTACCGGGTCCTCTACCGAAAGGCCTTCGATCAGGCGGGCCTGAGAGTAGAGCAGCTTGGTGTAATCGGTCAGCTTGTCCTTGTCGGTGTCGTACAGAGCTTTAAGCTTTTCAAAGATCGGGTGAGAAGCGTTGAGCTCGAGAGTCTTGGCGGCGCTTACGTCCTGTCCCTCGTTCTGGGGCATCGAGGAAAGCACCTTCTCCATCTCTATCGTTATCGGGCCGTCGGCAGAGAGGCACACGGGGTGGGTCTTGAGCTTTGTTGAGAGGCGGACAGCCTTTACCTTGCCGTCCAGCGCCTTCGCCATAAAGTCGAACATATCCTTGTTCTCCTCGGCGGCCTTCTTGGTCTCTTCCTTCTCCTCCTCGGTCTCAAGGTCAAGGTCTGCGTCGGAGATAGACTTGAATTTCTTCTCCTTGTACTGTATCAGCATCTTGATAGCAAATTCGTCGATGTCGTTGGTGCAGTAAAGTATCTCGTAGCCCTTGTCCTTTACCCTTTCAAGCTGAGGCAGCTTCTCGATCCTCTCGATGCTCTCGCCGCAGGCGTAGTAGATATCCTGCTGGTCTTCCTTCATTCTTGAAACGTATTCCGCAAGGGTAACGTTCTTGCCCTCGAAGGACGAGGGGAACATAAGCAGGTCTTCAAGCACATCGCGGCTCTGGGCGTATGAGGAATAGATGCCGTATTTGAATTGCAGGCCGAACGCCTCGTAGAACTTCTCGTACTTCTCGCGGTCGTTTTTCAGCAGCTTGAGAAGCTCGTTCTTGATCGACTTTTCAACGTTCTTGGCGATTATCTTCAGCTGCCTGTCATGCTGCAGCAGCTCACGGGAGATGTTCAGCGACAGATCCTCTGAGTCAACAAGGCCGCGTACAAAGCTGAAATGATCGGGCAGCAGGTCGGCGCATTTTTCCATTATCATCACGCCGCTGGAATACAGCTGCAAGCCCTTTTCATAGTCCTTGGAGTAGTAGTCGAAGGGCGCCTTGGCAGGAATGTAGAGCAGGGCGTTGTAGGTCGCAAGACCCTCGTTGCGGCTGTGTATGTGAGCAATGGGTGGCGTGTAGTCCATGAATTTCTCGGTATAGAAATTGTTGTAGTCGTCCTCGGTGAGCTCGTTCTTGTTCTTCTTCCAGATCGGCGTCATGGAGTTAAGGGTGTCGTGCTCAACAGTCTTTGTGGGCTCCTCGCTGTCCTCGGAGTAGTGGGTGTGCTCTACGTCCATTCTGATCGGGAAGCGGATGTAATCTGAGTATTTCTTGACAAGCTGCTGAATGCGGTACTGCTCGAGGAACTCATCATATTTCTCGTCGTCGGTGTTGTCCTTGATTTTAAGGATTATGTCCGTGCCGAAGCTGTCTTTCTCGCATTCCTCGATCGTGTAGCCGTCGGCGCCGTTGGACTGCCACTTCCAAGCCTTGTCCGAGCCGTAGGGCTTCGAGATGACCGTTACTTCCTTGGCGACCATGAACGCCGAGTAAAAGCCGACGCCGAACTGGCCGATGATGTCAACATCGTCGCCGAGATCGTTCTCGCTCTTGAATTTCAGCGAGCCCGAGTTTGCGATCGTGCCAAGGTTGTTTTCAAGCTCCTCCTCGTTCATGCCGATGCCGTTGTCGCTGACGGTGAGGGTGCGTGCGTCCTTGTCAATGGCAAGCTCGATCGAAAAATCGTCCTTGCCAAGCCCCATCGAGGTGTCGGTCAGTGACTTGAAATAAAGCTTGTCGATAGCGTCAGAGGCGTTAGAGATAAGCTCGCGGAGAAATATCTCCTTGTGGGTGTAGATCGAATTGATCATCATATCAAGCAGCCGTTTGCTTTCGGCCTTGAATTCCTTTGTCTGCATATTGATGCTTCCTTTCTTTTTCATTTCCCCGATCGTGAAGTGCGTTTTCTGCCGAATGATCATCAGCAGGGACGCTCCAGTCGGGTCAAATATTTTAGCACTCCTTTGCCGAGAGTGCTAATCGTTATCTTTATTATACTACACCCACCGCGAAAATCAATAGCTGTAACATAAAACAGGACATTTATTTACAAAAAAGACACAAGCCCCGTGTTTTTTAATTCCCCCACCATCTTTCAATCGAGCGCTTGACGGAGCCTTGCGAGGGCTTTTCCTTTTACTGAACCTCTCTGCGTGCCACCGTATCGCGAGGGAGCCCCGGCACATCACACAGTTGTGAACGAGCTTGCGAGTGATCTCGCGGATCAAAAAAACGCACCCGCGCCCGGGTCGGATTAAAAAAAACTTTACTTTTTATTGGGAGTGTGGTATAATGAAACTGTATTTTATTTCATATAATAAGGGTGATAACTATGGATCTTACCAAGCTGTTTGAAGAGAAAAAGCCGCGCTTCTCGCTCGAGATCTTTCCGCCGAAATCGCATACGGGCGGCACGGAAACTATATACGAGACCCTCGCCGAGCTCAAGGAGCTGCGGCCTGCATTTATCAGCTGTACCTACGGCGCAGGCGGCAACAGAGCCGATACCTCGACAGTAGATATCTGCTCGATAATCAAGAATAAATACGGCATAACGCCGATCGCACATCTCACCTGCGTGAACAATACGCGCGAGGACATCGACGCCGTCCTCGACCTGCTCAAGCAGGCAGGCGTCAGCAATATCCTTGCGCTCCGCGGCGACCTCAAGCCCGGCGAGCCCCCGAAGGACGACTTCCGCTATGCCTCCGAGCTGATCGAGTATATCAAGCAGCGCGAACCCGGGTTCTTTATCTCCGGCGCCTGCTATCCCGAAACACACCCCGACGCCCCGAGCGAGGTCGCAGATATACTGAACCTGAAACGCAAGGTGGACGCAGGCGCAGGCCACCTGATGAGCCAGCTGTTCTTCAATAACGAGGACTTCTACCGCTTCCGCGATATGTGCGCCGTCGCAGGCATCAACGTGCCTATCGAGGCAGGCATAATGCCCGTTACCTCAAAAAGCTCGATCATGAGAATGGTCTCTATGTGCGGAGCGTCGATCCCTGCAAAGCTTGCAAGGCTGCTGAACCGCTTCGAGAACGACGAACGCGCCCTCGAGGACGCCTGCATCGCCTACGCCATAGATCAGGTCATCGACCTTATCGCAAACGACGTTGACGGCGTGCATCTTTATACGATGAACAAGCCCCATATCGCCAAGCGCATCTTCGCCGCGATAGAGTCTATGAGATAAAGAGGAGCCGCTTTGGACTATAATAACTTTAATTTCAATATGGGCGGCCCGGGGAACTTTAACGGCTTCAATAACAATTACAACTACGACCCCCGAGGCTACAACCCCTATTACGCCCAGCTGATGGAGGCTCGAAGCCGCGAAAAACACGCAATGCTCATCAACTGCTCAAAGCTGGGAGCGCTGCTGATACTGTATAATATCTGCCAGTATGTGTATGTCTATCTCTACTATATCATCGCCGCATCTGTGCATGACGGCGCCCTGCACCTGATGCCCTGGGAGGCGGTAGACTACCTCAGACAGCACGAGAGCCTTGTCCGCTCTTCAACGTTCTCGATGGGCGGGAACCTGACGGTCGTCGCCCTGAGCCTGATGACCGTGCTGCTGGTCGCGGCTTTCCCGATGCACGTCAGCCTGCGGCCGATGCTGAAGCCAAACAAGACCCACGTCAAAAACGGCGCCAAGTGGTTCCCGATGTGCATTACCCTGAACATCGCCGTTTCCATCGTCGTGTCTATCATCACCAATATGCTCAGCGCTGCGGGAGTCACCGTGCCCGAGGCGGATTTTTCGTTCCGCTCTCCAAGTACAACGGCGCTTGTCCTGCAATTTCTCTATGTCATCGCCTTCGGCCCTCTCGCCGAGGAGCTGCTCTACCGCGGCCTGATACTGACACTGCTAAAGCCCTTCGGCAAGAAGCTTGCCGTGTTCTTCTCGGCGCTTATCTTCGGCCTGATGCACGGCAATATCCCGCAGGCGGCCTCGGCCTTCGCCACAGCGCTTGTCTGGGGTGCAATAGCCGTCAGCTGCGATTCCATCGTCCCCACCATCGTGATACACATTCTCAATAATATCTTCGCCAGCTATAACGACTTTGCCGATGTGCTGAAATGGCCCTACGCCTCCGAGATCTTTGCCGCGCTGGAGATCGTGCTCCTGTTTGCGGGCGTGTTCGTGATCTGTGCCTTCGGCTGGCAGCTGCTCTTCAAGGACAAGAAATATGCTATGACAGGCGGCCAGCGCTGCGCAGCGGTCGTCACGAACGTCCCGATGGCGCTCTACCTGCTCTACCTCGTCTTTGAGATCGTTAAGGCCATCTGGCAGGTCAACAGCTGAGGAGCTTACCAACACACAAGGAGGATAATATGGAATTTATCTGCTATCCGAAATGCAGCACCTGCAAGAAAGCGCAGAAGTGGCTCGACGACCACGGCGTAAAGTACGAGCTGCGGGATATAAAGGAACAGAACCCCACCCTCGGGGAGCTTCGGGACTGGCACACTAAGAGCGGCCTGCCCCTTAAAAAGTTCTTCAACACCAGCGGCCTGCAATATAAGGCGCTCGGCCTCAAGGACAAGCTGCCCGAAATGTCCGAGGAGGAGCAGCTGCGCCTGCTTGCATCGGACGGTATGCTTGTCAAGCGCCCTATCCTTATCGACGGCGGAAAAGTGGTCGTGGGCTTCCAAAAGGAGTATTATAAATAAGAGTATATCAAATCAGACACCCCTCTGTGAAGCGCTGCTTTTCAGAGGGGCAATTCTTTGTGCAAAATGTCAAGAAATTATGCTGACAGCATAATAAATCCCCCACTCAGCCCTCTGACCCCCACCGTAAGCTTTTAGATGCCAGATGTGAGAGGCAAGAGGCAAGAGGTGTCTTGTGAGGGCTTTTCCTTTTACTGAACCTCTCTGCGTGCCACCGTATCGCGAGGGAGCCCCGGCACATTTCGCTGTTGTGAGGCGGCTTGCCGCCGCTCACGCGACCTGCGCACCCGCGCCCGGGGCGGCTTGCCGCC